>CAYVJM010000239.1:0-4089 GCA_964451695.1 uncultured Lentisphaerales bacterium
CGCTGGGGGCGCCATTTTCGCGCGATCACTTCGTATGCCATGTCCTGCTCCGGTTCCTTGGGGTTTACTCGGGGCGGGATTATAGCCGGAAACGCGTCGTTGGGCAATCCCCGCATTCGACGATTGACGCGCCGCCCGGATTCTGCTTCAATATTGAAGAAATGAATTCCACAATAAGGAAAAAGTCCGAAACGGCGGTTCCGGTCAAGTCGCTGAAGAAGGCTCTCGACATCTTGTCGATGCTGGCGTTCGACGATCCGGCTCGGGCGGGACTGGCGCTTTCCGAGATTGCCCGGCGCATGGCGATGCCGGCGAACACCGCCCACAACCTGCTCAAGACGATGGTCGCATGCGGCTACGCGGCGCAGACGGAGAGGGGCGCGTATTGCGTGGGTCCGAGCATGGTGGAGATGGGGTGGGCCAACCGGCTGCTCGCGGCCGCGGCGGCTCCGCAGACCCGTCGCCGCATCGCCCAGCTCTGCGACGAGTTGGGGGAGGCCGTGACGCTCGCCGCCCTCGTCGACGGTCGCCGGATCGCGCTGTGCTCGGCGGAGCCGCACCACGCCGTGTGCGTCAACGCCGCCGTGCTCGAGTCGCGCTCGCTTTATGCGATGCCCACCGGCCGCATGCTCGCGGCCCATGCCGGTCCTGGGGAGCTGGCGCGCGTGATCGCCCGCAACGGCCTGCCCGGCGCGGCGTGGGACGGCATCGCCAGCCGGGCCGCTCTCGACCGGGCGCTGGCCGCGGTCCGCGCCCGCGGGCACGAGCGGATCGCGCCGGACGGCCCGGATCTCGTTTCGTTCGCCGTGCCCGTCTTCGGCGAAGGCGGGCGCATCCTGGCCGCCCTTGGCTGCTTTGCGCCGCGCTTCCGCTGCGACGCCGGGCGCCAGGCGGCGATCCTCGGGCAGTTGGCGGGCGCCGCCGAATCATTTGCCTCGCTGCTGTGACGGCGGGGCCAGACAACAGAAAAGGGAATATCATCATGTCGAATCGCATCCTCACCGAACGCGTGCGCGCCACCGCGCTGAACATGGGCATGGATCTCGTCGGCTTCGCCCCCGTCGAACGCTGGAAGAACGCCCCGTACCTGCTGAGCCCCCAAGCCATCTTGCCCGAGGCGCGAACAGTCGTCGTCTGCGGCTTCCACATCACGGACACCTGGGCGGAGATGGGCGGCGAGCCCGAACCCCAGGACCGCAGCCCCGGCGGATGGATGGACCAGAACGGCCTGCTGGACCGCGTGGCCTACCGCATCGCGCGGCTGCTGCACGACGCCGGCGGCAAGGCGGTCGCCGTCGTCAGCTCCAACATCTGGCGCTACCGCAAGTACGAAGGCATCCCGAGTCTGTTCGCGCCGGATCTCTCCCATATCCACGCTGCCACGGCCGCGGGCCTCGCCGAGATCGGCTGGTCCGGCCTCGCGATCACGCCCGAGTTCGGCAGCCGCGTGCGGTTCATCTCGATCGTCGCGGACGCCGATCTCGTTCCGACGCCGATGTACGACGGGCCGTCGCTCTGCGACCGCTGCGGGGACTGCATCAAGCACTGTCCCTCCGGCGCCTTGCAGCGCGACTTCAACGACCTCAAACCGCACGTCGTCGAGATCGGCGGCAAGACCTTCACCTACGCCAACAAGAACATCTGGCGCTGCGCCTGGGCCGAGCACTTCAACCTCGACCTCAACTCGTCGACGCTCAAGGACGAGGCGCACATCGACGAGAAGACGATTCTCGCCGAGTTGGAGGCGAAGGGCTGCCGCGGCCACGAGCGCGGCGTCTGCCAGAAGGTCTGCGTGCCGCCTCATCTCCGCACGGACCGCCCGAGCTTCGGCCGCGACCGCTTCATCGCCCAGAACCGGATCAACCGCAAGTACCCCGATTCGATGCCCACGCTGCGCAAGTTGCGCGACGACATTGTCGCCCGCGCCGTTTCGCTGGGTGCCGACATCGCCGCCGTCGCGCCGTTGCAGGCGGACACGTCGGCCGGCCGACAGGTGCTGCTCGAGGCTCCCGGCATGAAGACCGTGTTGGCGATCGCCTTCCGCGTGCCGCCCGAGTTCAAGTGTCGCGACACCCTCCCCCAGAAGTCCGGCGAGGCCTACAACTGGTGCTCCGCCAAGCGCCACCAGCTCCTCCTGCGTCTGGCGCGGATGGTCGAGGACGCCGGCTACCACGCCGCCTCCTACGGTCCCGCTTGGGGCGCCAACGAGGGTCTCCCCTGCGAGCTGGCCGCGATGACTTCCCTCGGTCGCCTCGAAGGCGGCGTCTTCACCACGTCCGAGTTCGGCCAGGATCAGATCGTCGGAGCCATCGCGACGGACGCGCCGCTCGACGCCTCGCCGGAGAGCCGCGGCCCCGCCGCCGCGTTCCGCCAGGCGCCCCGCCTGGCGGGCGCCGCGCTGCGTCGTCATCTTGAACGGCTCGCCGAGGACAACCTCGTCTCGCTCTTCGGCGTCGCCCCCGCCGCGCGCCTCGACCTCGTCGCGAACGCGCTCAAGCCCCTCGTCGATGAGGCGGAGCTCGGCCAGGCGGTCGTCGACGTCAATTCCGGACGACTTTACCACGGCGTCTTCATTCCGAAAATCGTCAAGGAGGACGTGTGCATCCGGAAACCGGCGGACTACGTCCCCGACGCGAAGTCCGTGCTCGTCCTGGGCATGCACTATCCGGAGGATCTGGTGGCGAACGCCGGTCTCGAGAAGAGCCAGCAGGTCGGCTGCTACAACTTCCACCAGTTCCAGACGACGTTCGAGCTGCGCTTCGCGGCGCTTGAGCTGGCAACGGCGCTCTCCGGCATGGGCTGGCGCGCGATGATCTGCGAGAACCTCCTGGGCGCGGGCTCCTACACGGATTCGCCGCGCGGGCGGTTGCCGGACATGCGGTGCGGCGCTCTCGAGGCCGTTGCGGCCGGGCTCGGTGAAATCGGCCGCAGCGGCGCGCTGCTGACGCCGGAGCACGGTCCGCACCAGCGCGTGCTCTGCATCGTCACCGACGCCGAGTTGCCGGCCGACGACCCGAAGCCCGCCACGGGCGTCTGCGAGGGCTGCCGCGCCTGCGTGGACGCCTGTCCGATGCAGGCGCTCGGGGGCGGCGAGGCGGCGATCGACGTCGGCGGCGTCCGTGTCCGGTTCCCGCAGGTGCCGCGGCACCGCTGCGACTGGTCGAAGCGCTACAGCCTCTGCCCGGAGGAGGGGCCTGGCATGATCGGCAGCATCACGCGCGCGGCGGTCCCGGCGGGCGTGGTGGCGATCGCGGACGTCGCGGAGGGCTGCAAGGCGAAGGATCCGATCATGAAGTCTCGCACGTGCATCCTCGAACGCTGCCTCCGACATTGCCCGGCCGGCCGTCGGCGTTGATCGCCGAATCCCGCCTTCCCGCTTCCCGCCCCCCGGCGGGAGCGGGTTGCGCTGGAAGCCGGGGGGCGTTGCTGGTAGAATCCGCCCCATGACAGAACAGGCGGCAGAACAGGGAGAGTCGGTGCGCGAGCCGTCTTGGTGGCGGCTGAACCAGTTTTTCGTGCCCCTCGCCATCCAGGCCTTCTCCCAGAGTCTGACGTATTTGCTCGTCGCGAGCGTCGTCTCCCACGGGACGCTCGGCGCCCAGGAGCAGGCGGCCTTCGCCCAGGGCAATGCGCTGCTGTTCCTGCTCGGGGCGCTCGGGGGCGGCATGATCACCACGGGCATGGTCTTCGGTCGCAGCCGCACGGGCATGGCGAACTTCCACCGGCTGAGCCTGCGCATCGCCGGCGTCGTCGCGGTTCTGCAGGCCCTCGTCTGCGTCCAGCCCTTCGCGCACATTATGTTCACCAGCGTTCTGGGGCTGGAAGGGGAGCTCGCCCGGGTCGCCCGGCTGACGACGTTCCTCGGCATTCCGATGCAGTTCGTCTTTTTCTTCCGCAACCGCTCCACCGCGTTGCTCTACAACGAGAAGCGGAGCGGGCTCTCGAACATGGGCACGATGGCCCGCATCGCGTTCACAGCCGTCTTGGCGCCGATCTTTGTGTCGGTGGGGCTGACGGGATTCTTCTGGGGTAGTGTGGCGATGACGCTGCCGGTGGTCGCCGAGACGCTGATCGCCGAGGCGCTGTCGC
>CAYVJM010000240.1:0-4083 GCA_964451695.1 uncultured Lentisphaerales bacterium
GATGCGGAGGCTCGCGCGCGTCGTGGCGAGCGCCTCCATGAGCATCTCCTTCGTGTCCTGCAAGTCGCGGTTGTAGCCGCCGGCCATGGCCTTGAGGATGGCGGCGACGCCGGTCGAGAGGCCGACGACCTTCGCCGCCTTGGCGCGGATCAGTTCGCAGACGTCGGGGTTGTACTTCTGCGGCATGATGCTGCTGCCCGTGCAGAATTCCCGGGGGATTTCGAAGTACCCGAACTCCGGCATCGTGAAGAGGATCAGATCCTCCGCGAGGCGGGAGAGCGTGAGCATCGGCTGGCAGAGTGCGGACACCGCCACGGACTCCGTCTTGCCGCGCGAGTTGCCGGCATGCAGGACGTTGTGGATCGGCTCGCGGAAGGCAAGCGCCCGGGCGAGGAACGCGCGGTCGGTCGGAAGCGGTACGCCGTAGCTGGCGGCAGAGCCAAGCGGGCAGCGGTTGGCGAAATCGTAGGCGGCGCGCACGACGACGAGGTCGTCGAGGAGACCCTCCGCATAACTCGAGGCCCAGAGTCCGACGCTGCTGGGCATGGCCGGCTGGAGGTGCGTGCGGCCGACCATCGGGAGGCGGGCGTGGCGCTTTGCGAACTTGAGCAGCGCTTCGGCGAGGTCGGTCATCTCGTCCATGCAGCCGAGGAGCTGGTCGCGCAGGTAGAGGCGCAGGGCGGTGGCGACCTGGTCGTTGCGGCTGCGTCCGGTGTGGACGCGGCGGCCGAGGTCGCCGAGCTTTTCGGTGAGCGCGCGCTCGATCGCGAGATGGCAGTCCTGGTCCGCCTCCGCAATGGCGAAGCGTCCGGCGGATGCGGCGGACGCGATCGCGGCGAGCTCGGCCACGACGGCATTGCGCTCGGCGGCGGTGAAGAGGCGCGGCGCATGGGGCATGCGTGAGAGCATCGTGACGTGCGCCGCGCTGCCGAGGCAGTCCCAGGCGACGAGGTCGAGGTCGAGCACGGGATCCTTGCCCACCGTGAAGGCGAGGACGTCGGCGTCGATGCGCCCCACAACGGTCTGGGTCTGGGTTGTCTTCTTCATGGCCGCCATTGTACCAACCGGTCGCGCGGGGTTAAAGTGAATTCTGGCCCACCGCGCATTTCGGGTTGTCAGACCGAACTAATTCCAGTATCCTTTTTCGCCGTGATATGCAAGCGCATGAATGTGGAGTCGGCAGCATGGGAACGAACACGGTGATGCGGAAGATGGGTGCGGCGCTGGTCGTCCTGGCGATCGGCCTGACCAACGGATTCAGCCAGAGCGAGGATCCAGGCGCCCCGCGCCTCTGGCGCGCCACGAGCGGGCACGCGCTGAAGGCCGCGTTCGTGGAAATCAAGGCCGGCGGGGTGGTGCTCAAGACCGAGGACGGGCAGCTCCGAAGCGTACCGCTGAATCTGCTGCTGCCTTCGGACCAGGCGACCGCCAAAGCCTTCTCGGAGCGGTTGGCCTCAGGCGGCAACTTCCCCGTCAAGGCCGCGGCACCCGGCGGCCTGCCAGCCTTTACCGCAGGACCTGGAAAGGGGCTCTTCGCCTTCTACACCAACGCGAACTTCATGGTTCGCGTCACGGACAAGGCGGTCGCCACGATCATCTGCCTGGAAGACGGCAAGCCGGTTGGCAAGCCCATTCACATCAAGACCGGCTACACCGTCCCCGATCCCAAAATCCGGGATGGCAAACCTCGCGCCATCGCCTCCTTCGATGCCGGACCGGGCCCGCTGCTCCAACCAAGAAACATCGCCCTGACCGGGCTTCTGGCGGACAACGTGCGCTTCGGTTATCAAATCGCCATCGAGGACAACGCCATCCATACGTGGGGATGGGCGGAAGATCCACCCGGCATCGCCCTGCCCACCCGCTGCACGTCCTCCTTCGTCTTTCCAGCCTCCCATTCCTTCGAGGCCCACGTGCTGGTCGTTGACCAGAAGGCCGCCGTCAAGGATCTGTCCCTCGCTCTGAAACCGCTCAAGGGCAAGGACTTCACCCTCCCCTATGGGGAAATTCCAAGGGAATACGACATCCCGTTGCGATCGGCAACCGTCGAAGGCCCCGTCTTCGGCACCCGCCGAGTCCGCATCGACGTCGGCTCGTCCCGGGATGCGGAAATGCGTTGCAATGTCGGCTCCGGATCCCCGTTGTACAGGGGCTACACATTGCGTCTGACCAAGAAGGACGCTGCAGCGCGCGACGACACGGCGAGGATCACCCTGACGATCAAATGAGCGCTTTTGCTTTTACGTCGAGGGTTTCAAGTTGGTGCCGGGGGCGGGGATCGAACCCGCATGATGTTGCCATCGCCAGATTTTGAGTCTAGTGCGTCTGCCATTTCGCCACCCCGGCGCACCTGCATGAGCTCATATCCTACTACAGACGGTGCGTCGCCGTCCAACGGAAAAGCAGCCTCTCCAGCCCCTTCATGAACACCACCGCCCCTCCCTCCCCCGCCCCGCTCCCGCCCGCGCTGGCAGGCCGCTCCCGCGGCTACGTGCTCCTGCGTCTCTTCGCCGAATGGTTCCGCATCGCCCTCACCGTCGTCGGGGGCGGCTATGCGATCATCATCGTGGCGGACGACGTCTTCGGCAAGCGGCTGGGCTGGCTAGACCGAGGCGAGTTGCTGGAGCGCCTGCCGCTCTTCCAGACGATCCCCGGGCTGATCGCGGGGAATTCGGCAATGTACGTCGGCATGCGCCTGGCCGGCGTCGCGGGCGCGGCCGTCGCTCTCCTGGGGGTCGCGCTGCCCTCCTTCCTCGTCATCACGGCCATCGCGATGGCCTTCGCGCAGCTTCCCTCGGGCAACCCCGCCCTGGACGGGGCGTTCATCGGGCTGCGCTGCGCCCTCTGCGGCATCGTCGTCGCGACGATCGCGAAATCCTGGAGGCGGATCGTGAACGGCGTCTACGGCTGGATCGCGGTGCCGCTCTACTGCGCGCTCATCATCGGCTTCAAGGTCCCCGCCGGCCGGATACTCGTCGCGGCCATCGCCTTCGGCGTGCTCGTGGCCACGTTCAGCCCCGCGCTGGCGAGACGCCTCGGCGGCGGGAGGTCCCGCGCGCGATGACGCTGCTCGTCATTTTCTGGATCTTCTTCCGCTTCGGCCTCATCTGCTTCGGCGGCGGCAACGTCCTCACTCCGGTCTTCATCGAAGAACTGGTCGAGGCGCGGCAGTGGATGACGCTCGACGAGTTCGGCAACCTCCTCGCGATCGCCCAGATCACGCCGGGGCCGCTGAGCATCAACGCGGCGACGTTCTTCGGCTACCGCTATGCCGGCATTCCCGGCGCCATCGCGGCGACGGTTGGTCTTCTGACGCCGTCGTTTCTCCTCGTCGTCTTCACCCTTCGCGCCCTGGAACGGCACGCGCGCAGCCGCGCCGTCCAAGGCCTCATGTGGGGCGTCGGTCCGGCGACGATCGCCCTCCTGGCGGCCGCCGCGCTGATTTTCTTCGAGATGACGGTCCTGACTGGGCCAATTCCCTGGCGCGCGCTGGGGGACGCGCTGACCGGACGGACGGCGGTCTGGCCCGCAGATCTGCGATTCCGGCCGTTCGCCGCGCTGCTCTGCGCAGGGTCTGCCGCGGCGCTCTGGCGGGGATGGATCTCGCCGACGGCGCTCATCTTCCTCTGCGCGATCGCGGGCGCGATCGTCTTCCCGCTCCTCGGCGGGTGAGCGTCGACTTCGTCGCCGCCCCCACGCGGGAGAGGGTTCAGGTGCCAGGGTTCAGGAGTCCGAGACTTTTGTCGTCAGCTTTGTCGCCCGCATTTTCACCGCACGGGATCGGCGATTATCGTTGACACGGGCTCCAATCCCAATCCTGCCGCGAAGCAATGAGGAAAACCCATTGACTTCATCTTCTCGATGACGTACTCTATTGCGTACGTCAAGGAGGATCCCATGGAAACGCTCAAAGTGTCCGAGGCCCGGAAGGTCCTCTACGGGCTGGTCGACGACGTCGCCGAGGCCCACGCTCCCGTCCACATCGCCGGCAAGCGGAATTCCGCCGTGCTGATTTCGCTGGACGACTGGGAAGCCATTCAGGAAACGTTGTACCTTGCATCCATCCCCGGCATGCGAAAGTCC
>CAYVJM010000241.1:0-4075 GCA_964451695.1 uncultured Lentisphaerales bacterium
GCGGAGATGCTCGCCATCACCCAGGCTGCGGCCGCCGCAGGCGACTGGCGCGTCGAGCGGGCGATCCTCTACGTGACCAAGGAGCCCTGCCCGATGTGCGGCGGAGCGATCGTGCTCGCGCGCATTCCGCTCGTCGTGTGGGGCGTCGACGATCCGAAGCGCGGTGCGCACACCGTGTTCGGGATGTTCGAGCATCCGGGAGTCAACCACCATCCCGCGGTGCTTTCCGGCATCTGCCGCGAAGCCTGCCTCGAACAGCTCCAGACGTTCTTTCGGACGCGCCGACAGAAGCAGGAGGGGTAGCGACTGGCTACTGGCCGCGCGCGCCGCGGTGGGCGAGGACTTCGAGGCGCATGGCTTCGAGGTTCTCCCAGGGGACTTCGGGCTCGACCATGTGGGTCGGTCCGATGACGATTCCGCCGGCTGGACCGCAGATGTCGAGATTGCGCCGCACGGCCGCGCGCACCTCGTCCGGCGTCCCGAACGGCAGCAGGCGCTGCGTGCCGATCGTCCCCCAGAACGAAAGACGTCCTTGGGTTCGTGCATGCACATCGGCGAAGTCCATGCATTCCGGCTGGACGGGGTTGAGGATGTCCACGCCGACTTCGATAGCGCCTCGCGAAGGCCTCTCGCTGGGAGGGACAGAACGTGTTGCAGTCGATCGGCGCAGTTTCGAAGCCCTGGCGGCGCAGGGCGCTCAGCAGATTTTCCCTGGGAGTCATTGCGATTTCCCCGTTTTGCGAGTCCTGTTGCTTCTTCCCGGCCTTGGCGGCGCCATGGATCGCAACGCCCAGCAAACTACCACAACGCCGAGCCCCAGGCAAGACGGGGGATCGCGTAGACCTCGGGGAATTCCAGAGTAGGAATCGAGCGCGATTTCTGCTAAACTTCCGGCCTTTGAACACGAGGAGGATTTTTTCCATGAATTTGTCTCAAGAGCAGCAGGAGGCGGTCAGGCGCTGGGCCTCCGAGGGAGCCGGACTCTCGCAGATCCAGACGCGTCTCGCCGAGGAGTTCGGCATCCGCATCAGCTACATGGACACCCGGTTTCTCGTCATTGAACTTCAGGCGGCCATTCAGGATCGCGTCGAGACTCAGCCTGCCGAGAGAAAGCCCTCGGGAGAAGACGAAGCCGCGGCCGGCGACGAGGACGATCTTGCGGAGAACGGTCCGCAGGATGCCGAGGCGGGGGAGGAGGTCGCCGAGCCGCCTGCCGGAGGCGCGGGCACCGTCTCCGTCGACATCAGCCCTCTGGCGAGACCCGGTTTCGCGCTCACGGGCAGCGTCGTGTTTTCGGATGGCGTCAAGGCGGAATGGGGCTTCACGAACGACGGCCGTTTTGCGCTGGACGCGGGCAAGCCGGGCTACCGGCCCACGGGCGAGGATTTACGCCAGTTCCAGATGCAGCTCAGGGACATCATGTCCAAGCGGGGGTACTGATCATGAAGAAGCGTGGAGCAAAGCCGGCGGCGGGCCGGATCCGGATTGGATTCATGGGTTGCGGCAAGATGGGCGGCGCGATTCTCGATGCGTTGCTGAAGGCGAAGATCGCCCGTCCGTCCGATGCGCGCGTGTGCGATGCCGTCGCGGAGCGTGTCGCGGAACTGGAGAAGACGCTGCACGTGCGCGGCGCCTTGGCGGCGGACGTCGTCCGCGGCAGTGACGTCGTCTTTCTGGCCGTCAAGCCCCAGGACATGGGCGCGGCGCTTGCGGCGCTGCCGGCGGATGCGCTGGCCGGGCCGCTCTTCATCTCCATCGCGGCGGGCCGCCGGCTCGCGTGGCTGGAGGAGCGCCTGCCGGGTGCGCGCGTCGTCCGCGTGATGCCCAACCTCGCGGTCTCCGCGGGGCTGGGGATGTCGGGCTACTGCGGCGGAAGCCGCGTTCGGGCTCGCGACCTGAAGTTGGCTGCGAAGCTGCTCGCCTGCACGGGCATGGCGCTGGAGGTGCCCGAGGCGCAGATGGACGCCGTGACGGCGCTCAGCGGCTCCGGCCCGGCGTTTCTCGCGTATGCGCTGCAGGCGATGATCGATGGCGGCGTGGCGGCCGGGCTCGAGGAGCCGGTCGCGCGGGCGATGGGTCTCCAGACGATGGCCGGGACCGCCGCGGTGCTGGCGGGCGGCGAGACGGGCGTGGCCGACTTCATCCGCTCCGTGACCTCCGCCAAGGGGACGACGGCCGCGGGTCTGGCCGTTCTCGAGGGGTCCGCGCTGCGCACCACGATGCGCCGGACGATCGCGGCGGCCGCGCGCCGCAGCCGGGAGCTGAGCACGCTGGCATGACGCGCCCCAAGCACACCCGCGGTTTCCACGGTCATGGCGGCGGGCGTCAGGCCCCTACGCACTTGCTGCGCCGCACGCGCGACGACGACGAGGCGCTGCGCATGCGCGAGCGGCTGCACGACTTCGTCGTCGCCCGCCTGCCGGTCGTTTTCATCTTCGTCGCCGGCCTCGTGGTCGGCCTGGCGCTCCGCGGCATGGTGTTCGACCGCTCCGGCTGCGCGGCAAAGGATCTGCCCGAAGCCGAGGTCGTGGAGGCCGGTCCCGACCTTCTGAGCGCCGTGCGTCCTCCGCCGAAGACCTTCAAGCGCGATTCCACGCTGCCTCGCACCGGCGAAGGCGACGCTTCCGGGTCGATCACCAATGGCGACTTCTCGGCCGGTCGGGATCTCGTCCACGTCGACGACCCTCGCGTGTGGTGGGAAAGCGACAACGACGGGGTTTCGGACGACGAATGCGACCACTCGATGCATGCGGCGATGGAGATCCCATTCCGCCGTCTCGTGAACCTTGTGTCCACCACCGGCTGGCAGCTTCGTGTCCAGGAGGCCTACCGCGCCTCGGGCACGCACGCCGACCGTTCGCTCCACAAAGAGGGGCGCGCGATCGACATCACCGTGGACCGCGCTTCCGGCGAAAAGCTGACCCCCTTCGAGAAGGTCGCGGCCTACGAGGAGCTGGCGAAGCTGGCCTGGCAGGCCGGCTTCGACTGGGTTTTCTACGAGAACAGCCGTGGCACGGGTCCGCACGTCCACGCCTCCGTGCGCGCCGATGGTCCCACAATGTCCGCCTGCGGCCGGAAGGGAAAACCGAAATGAACGACCCGGTCGCAACCGGCAAGCTCAAGGACGCGATGCGCGGAGGCGGATCGGCCGCCGCGAAGTACTTCGCGATCGTCTACGGCCCCATGCCGCGGTGGAAGGCCGTGTGCATGGAACTGGCGACGCTGCTGCTCTCCGGGATTCCCGGGGCGCTCGGGCTCTTCCTGCGCGGCCGGCTCTACCGCCCGTTCTTCGCCGAGTTCGGTCGCGGCGTCGCCATCGGCCGAAACGTCGTCTTCCGCCACCCCGGCAAGATCCGCATCGGCGACGGCGTCGTCATCGACGACCAGGCCGTCATCGACGCGAAGGGCGAGGGCAACGCGGGGGTGACGATCGGCGCGGGCGTCTACATCGGCCGCAACACGATCGTCTACTGCAAGGGCGGCGACATCGCGCTCGGACGCGACGTGAGCCTCTCCGCGAACTGCATCGTGTTCTCTTCGAACCGCCTCGACATGAAGCCCGGCACGATGGTGGGCGCGTTCTCCTACCTCCTCAGCGGCGGGGAGTACGACTACCGCTCGTCGACGCCCTTTTCGTGCCAGTCCGGGATGGAGACGAAGGGACCGCTCGAAATCGGCGCCGACTGCTGGCTCGGTGCTCGCGTGACGATCCTCGACGGCGCGACGGTCGGCGAGCGCTGCGTCGTCGGCGCCGGCGCCGTCGTGACCCGCCCGCTGCCGCCCCGCTCCCTCGCCGTCGGCGTTCCCGCCAAGGTCGTGGGGGAGGTGCCGGCGGCGCCGCGGCCGGGGGCATGATCTTTTCCCAGAGGCGCCTTCTCTTGACGCCTTTGGCGGGGTGGGATAAAATCACCCCTTCATTTTCAAGGCTATCCCAACAACTCATCCAGATCAGGAGCATTCATGGCTATTCGCAAGACAGGAGGGAAGGCGCCCCGCACGGCGTGGTTCACCGACGCGCGTTTCGGCATGTTCATCCACTGGGGCCTCTACGCGATGCCCGCCCGCCACGAGTGGA
>CAYVJM010000242.1:0-4072 GCA_964451695.1 uncultured Lentisphaerales bacterium
TTCAACATCGACGAGGCGACGCTGATGGCCGAACTCGACGTGTTCATCCAGCGTCTCAAGCCGGCAGGCTACTCGTATTTCGTTCTCGATGCCGGCTGGACGATCAACCACTACGGGTGGGAGACCACGCCGCCCGATCCCCGGCTGCCGGGCTGGCCTGCGACCTTGGACGATCACGGACTTCCAGTGCCCTCGGCGCGCAAGTTCCCCAACGGGCTGGCTCCGCTTGTCGAGCGATGCCATGCGCACGACATCAAAATCGGCGTCCACTACATGCGCGGCGTCCCTCGCGCGGCGGTGGCCCGCGATCTGACGGTGAAGGGCACCTCGCACCGGATGCGCGATTTCGCGGAATGGGAGAACGACTGCAACTGGGGGCCGGGCAACGTCGGGGTCGACATGTCGAAGCCCGGCGCCCAGGCCTTTCTCGACAGCCAGATGGCGAACTTCGCCGCGATGGGCATCGACTTCGTCAAGATGGACGACCTGGCCGAGCATCCGAAGGAAATCGAGGGCTACGGCCGCGCGATCGCCCATTGCGGACGGCCGATGCTGCTCAGCATCAGCCCGGGGAACGCGCCCTGGAAAGGGCAGCTCGACGTCTATCGGCGGTGGGGCGACATGCTCCGCATCACGCCGGACATCTGGGACGTCCCCGCCGACCTCAACGTCGCCTTCGAACGATGGGAGCTTTGGGAGGAGTGCGGCAGTCCCGCATGCTGGCTGGATCTCGACATGATTCCCTTCGGGCGTCTCAAAATCGGCGACGCCGGAGAGCACGTCTGCCAGCTCACCCGAGTCCAGAAGGAGACCTTCATGGCGCAGCGCGCGCTTGCGGCTTCGCCGCTGTTCTTCGGCGGGGCGCTCCAGTTCACGCCCGACGAGGACTTCGCCCTCGTCACGGACCCGGACATGCTCGCCTGCAACCGCAACGGCGTCACGGCCCGGCGCATCTTCGGCGACCGCAGGATCGACATCCGCCGCGCACCGCACCGGAACGATCCCGCGAAAGGCTGGATCGGCGTGTTCAACCGCAAGGAGTCCGCGTCCTTCCGGTTTGCGCTGACCCCCGAGAATCTGGGCTTCCCGGCGGGGACGTCGGCGGCCTCGCTGCGGCTCTTCGACATCTGGCGCAAGCGTTACCTCGTGCCGGACGGCGACGTCTTCCGCTTCGAGATGCCCTTCTGGGGCTGTTCGTTCCTGCGCATCGATCCAGGCGTCTAGCGCCACGGGGGCTCACCCGAATCTCCGGTCTCATGTGCGAACCCCGCCGACCGGCCGATGATGTGACGCACAAGCTGCTGGCGGGCGAGCGGAATCAGGCCCGCACGCCCCGCGCGTCAAGCGATGGCGAGGCCGGCGGCTTTGTACTTGGCGGCGACGGCGTCGGACTCAAGCTCGGGCGTCTCATGAAGGATCTCTACGGACCCGCCATGGGCGTTCTCGAAGGCCTGAAGCGCCAGCTCGATCCTAACAACATCATGAATCCGGGCAAAATGGGATTCAAGGGAGCCTAGCACCATGAACATCGACAAATATGCGGACGTGATGGCGAGCTGCCGGTTCTGCTTCATGTGCCGTCATCTTTCCGCGACGGCCAACGTGACCTTCCGGGAGTGCGACACGGCGCGCGGGCACGCGCTCATCGCGGACCGGGTGCGGATGCATCCCGAGTCGCTGAAGGACACGGACTTCATCCAGGAGATCTACGATTCGGATCTCTCCGGCGCGAACCGCTTCCACTGCGACGGATATCATGCGGGGAAGGGATACGACGAGATCGGCCTGCAGTTGGCGCTGCGCCGCGACATCGTCGAAGCCGGGCAGGCGTCTCGTTCGGCATTGTCACCGGCGGCGGGATCGGGAAGCCGATTCTGACGCTGGGTTTTGAAAAGGAAGGCGTGGCGGTGATGAAGAAGTTCGCCGCCTTCCTCGACGGAAGCGGCGTGAGGACACTCCTGACGAGCAGCCCCGCCGTCGTCCATGGCGACGTCCGCGACCGTCTGATCCAGTTCTGCGAGTGGATGGGAATCGAAGTCGTCCTCGTCGACCGCGCGGCGCGCTGACCCCATCGGGAACGCCCTTCAGACGGATTCATCGAGCCGTTCGTCGAAGCCCGGCTGGCTTCGCGGACGGCGTTTGCAGCGCGCCGCTCGCAAGCCCGCAGCGCGGTCGGCGCAACGGCTCGCGCTGGGCGGAACGCCACAATGATCCCGGAAAACCTTTGAAAAATAGAAGGGCGTCGAAAAGCCCACGGCCGCCGCAACCTCCTTCACCGACGCCCCCCGGATCAAATATGGCCGCGACTGCTCCAACCGAATCCGCCGAAGCGCCTGGACGACCGTTTCGCCCGTCTCTTCGCGGAAGCGATGCGCAAGCGTCGAGACCGACACCCCCAGCTCGTGCGCGATGTCGGGGAGGGACACCGGCTCGCAGTAGCGCCGCTCTAGGCAATGCAAAACCCGCCGCCCGATCGTCTCGTGGCCGGTGGCTCCGCCCACGCCGTAGTCGAAGCCCGAATTCCCGACCCGCGCCGCGCCCTGCAACACCGACAAGATCTCAAGCCCCTTGGCCGCGCAGTCGCAATACCGGCGGCTTCCTCCCGCTGCCGCCTCCGCCATCGCCACCAGCTTCGCCCCCACGACGCCGGAGGGATCGTGGATCCGCGCAAAACCTGCCGGAGCATCCACCATCGCGCGCAAGAACGCGAAGTCCGAGCTGAAGATCATCCACGCCGACCGAATCCGCCCGCCCGCCGCGCCTGATTCCAGATACGGCGTCCCCGGCGGGTAGAGATGCGCAACGCGGACGGGACGCGGCACCAGTCCGGAGGTTTCGGTGCCGCAGGCGAAGGCGAAGTCCGGCGCAGAGTCCAGCGCATAGTCAAGAACCCAATCCGGCGGTGGAAATCCCTGGCTACGAAACGTCCCCGCAGGGCGCCACCGATCGCAAAGGGCGCAGCTCTTCAAAATGAAGGATCCGGGCGCATCAAACGAAAACCCCGTTTGCACGTGGACGCGCGCTGGGTTTCGCTGTCGGGAACGCCCCTTCTGGGTTGCAGGATTTTGTATGCGAAATGCAGAATCTTTCATGCCTAACACCGATTGCCTTTTGTTATGATGATCCGCGTCAAGACGATCCATGCAGAAATCTGTATGGAATGATCGTCGAACCCCTGCGAAAAGGCAACTGAAAACCATGAGCACCGTCCAAGCCGCCGTCTTCACCCCCGCCACGCGTTCGTTCGAGATCCGCGAATTCCCGGTCGCCCCGCCCGCTCCCGATCATGTCGCCTTGTCGCTGGTCTACAGCGGCATCTGCGGCACGGACGTCCACATCGCCGAGGGCAAGCTCGGGCCCATGCCGTTCCCGCTGATCCTCGGCCATGAATTTCTTGGCCGGATCGAGGCACTTGGGACGGGCGCGACCACGGACGCCCTCGGACGGACCGTCGCCGTCGGCGACTTGGCGCTCGCCTGCGTGGCGGTTCCGTGCGGAACGTGCTTCAACTGCCGTCGCGGAGAAACGGCGAGCTGCCTGGCCTTCGGCGTCACCTACGTCAAGCCCGTCAACGAGGCGCCGCACTTCCACGGCGGATTCGCCGGCCATCAGGAAATCCGACGGCAGAACATCGTGCGCATCCCCGACGGTCTCGACCCGAAAGCCGTCGCGGCGTTCCCATGCGGGGGCCCCACGATCCTCCGCGCCTGCACCTACGGCGGCGGTCTCGAGAAGGACGAACTCGTCGTCGTCCAAGGCAACGGGCCTCTCGGTCTCTTCGCGATCGCCTATGCGAAATCCAAAGGCTGCCGCACGATCTGCATCGGATCCTCGGCCAACGCGCGGCGCCTGGAAGCGACCCGGGCGTTTGGGTCCGACGTCTTCATCGACTTCCGGGCAACCGGAGCCGAAGCCATTCGCAAGCGCGTCCGCGAAGCGGCCGAGGCTGCCAGCCGCGGCGATGGCGCCGACGTGTGCATCGAGACGAGCGGCGACCCCGCGGCGTTCCCCCTCGGCCTGTCGCTGCTGCGCACGCGCGGCCGCTACCTCGTCCCCGGCCAGTACTCGGATC
>CAYVJM010000243.1:0-4022 GCA_964451695.1 uncultured Lentisphaerales bacterium
GCCGATACTCCTCCTTCTGAATGTCGTTCGCGACTTGCGTAACCTTGCCGCCATTCGGAAGCTGCGGGAATCGACGTCATTCGGGTGATGTCGGAGACCGTGGAGTTGTAAGAGAAGCCCGTGGACGGATTTCCCCGGACAATCAGCGTGCCGTTGGCCTGACCGGGGTTCTTGACGACGATCGTACCGATGCCGCAGTGCCCGGCCACGCCGGTGTCGGCCCAGGCCCTGATGTTGTCGAGCGGGAGCGCGTTGGCCGCCTCCGTGAGTTCGACCGCGATTCGTCCGCCGGAGGCGGCCTTGTTGTCGCCGCTGACGATCGCGGACGCCTGGATCGTCCCCGTTCCCGAAAGCGAGGCCGCCTTCAGGTAGACCGAACCGCCGGAAGTACCGATGTTTCCGCCCGAGGTCAACTCGCCTGTGACCGAAGACCCGAAACGGCCGCCGTTGGCGCGAATGGAACCTGACAGGGACACCGCGCCGCCGACCTCGATCCAGGCCGCACCACCGCCGGCCGCCTTGTAGTATGCCGACCAGTTGCCGTCGTTGCCGACGCCGCAGAAATAGGGCCGCTTCGGATCGCCAAACGCCTTGCCGAAGGTTCCGGCGTCGCCGCCATACGTGTTTTCCGTGCGCCCGGCCATCACGCCCCGGGGGCCTTTCGCGGAGACGTCGATCAT
The DNA here is from genome assembly GCA_964451695.1 of uncultured Lentisphaerales bacterium. GTDB lineage: Bacteria > Verrucomicrobiota > Kiritimatiellia > RFP12 > UBA3636 > JAAZAI01. The sequence continues at coordinate 681 of CAYVJM010000243.1, forward strand.
TCCCGGCGAGGTCACCGCGAGGTTGCCGCCGACCGAGAGGTTGAGGCGATATTCCTCTTTCTGGATGGCGTTCGCGACTTGCGTGATCTTGCCGCCGCTGACCGCCATGTCGCCGGAGACCGTGAAATTCGTGAACGAGGCTCCGGCCACTTCCGGGTACATCGTGCAGATCGTCACCGTGCCCGTGTAGCCGGAGTCCTGGGTCCAGGAGGCGACCGCGTCGGGGAGACCGTTGACCCCGGCGTCCCACGTCATGTCGGCGGTGGAGAAGACGCCCAGGAGGATGGCGTCATCGGACGTCGGCACACCCTGCGACCAGTTGGCGGCCACGGAGGCGTTGCCGGCGGCAGGGGCGACCCAGGTGTTGTAGCCGGCGGGAGGATCCCAGTTCTGGATCGTGATCGAGGCCTCGCCGGGCGCGTCGATGAAGTACAGCCCGGGCTCGATGGCGAGCGTCAGGGTGGTGTCGGCGGTGTTCTCGGCGTCCAGCAGGGGTGCCACGTCGATGGCCACGGACGCTGCGCCGACGGGGAACACCGCCGTGCCGGAGAGGGCTGCGTAGTTCTCGCCCGCGACGGCGGTTCCGGATGCCGAATACGCGACCGTGAGGGGCAAGTTCGTGGCCGTGGCGGGCCGGGTCAGGGTGAACGCGCCGTGGACGAAACCCTCCTCGAACGCGTCGGACGTCCCGGCGATGGCCACTTCGCCGGACATGAAGACCGTGGAGGACATTCGCAGGATCGCATGGCCGTTGGCGTTCGTCGCGAGGACGCCGAAGCTCAGCATCCGGTCCGCGGGAAGGCCGGAGAGGGTGTTGGAGACGACAACGCCCGGCTCGACGCCCTGGGCGAGGAGGTTCGTGTAGGCGAAGGGCTCCTCGGGACCGAACACGGCGAGAAGATCGGCTTCGCCGGAAGCCAGCTCGGCGGAGACGACGAACCCGTCGCCGCTCTCGTTGAGCGAGATCGCGGGGTCGGCGGCGAAGACGGGCGTCGTCACATCGGTCGGCTCCATGTCGCCGTAGTCGGCGAAGCCCGCGTTGTCCGCGATCGTCTTGTGGGTGGCGGCGAGCCAGTCGGCCGAGCGGGCGACGTTGGCGATGCGCACCTCGTCGAGCTTGCCCTTCCAGGCGTTGCCGTAGTCCTTGTTGAGGATGCCCAGGTATAGGGCGCTGGTTGTGGCCGTCACGTTGCCCGAGGCGTCGTTCCTTGCGCTCTTGTAGACGCCGTCGAGAAAGATCTTCATCCGGTTCGACGCCAGATCCTTGTCGTAGGTCGCCGCGACGTGGTACCAGCGGTTGGCGTCCGTGGCAGTTCCGGAAAATTCGCCGCCGACACCGCCCGTTCCGCCGGAGTTGCCAAGGGAAAAGTAGAGCGTGCGGTTGGAGCCCTTGTACAGGTAGAACGAGATCTGGCTGCTCGAGGAGGTCCGCTTGGAGAGGATGGCGCGCGGGTATGTGTCGTTCTGCTCGTCGTAGACCCAGGCCTCGAGGGTGAGCTGGCCCATGCCTTCGAGCGAACTGTGGTCGGCGGCCTCCAGCCAGTCGTTGTTGCCGTCCGGCAGCCGGGGCGAAAGTCCGACCTTGCCGGCGGAGCCCAGCGCGGTGTTGCCCTTGGCCGTCAGCGTGTTCGCCTGGGGACTGGAGTCTCCGCAGGTTCCGCTCGTCTCGGGGAAGTGGTAGACGGCCACGTAGCCGTTGGACCATGTGGAGCCATCGGTCGCGTAGGCGGGGAGGGTCGCGGCGGCGTTGCCCCAGTACGCGGTGATCGCCGCGTTGTTGGTGAGCGTCGGGACCTGCACCCAGACGAACGTGTCGCCGGAGGGGTTCCAGGACTCGATCTCGAAGTTGAGTTCGGCGCCGTCGGCGTCGACGAACCGCAGGTCGCCGCCCGACGCGACCGCGACCTGACTGTAGGAGAAACCGGGAAAGTTGGTCATGCCGACCAGCACCGGGAAGTTCGTGAGCATCTCGGCGCCCGAATATCCGCTGAAGGTCAGCGAGGCCTTGTAGGCCCAGTCGTCGTTGAACCCGCCTTGCGCGAATCCGGCGGCGAAGAGCATCGCCGTCGACAATACTGTCTGCCTCAGAGTGTTCCCCTTCATGGCCGAGGCTCCTCGATTGATGTGGCACAACGTCCCGCCACCCACCCCATCCTGCCGCTTCGCCGAGGGCGGCCGTCGGCGGCGATGCAGACCCTGTTTCGGGTTGAGTCGGGATTATCGGTGAATGTACCGTTTAATGCAAGGGGGAAATTGACGGGAAAATTGAACGGACAATTGAAGCGGCGCCTGAGGGCCGCCGGACTCGTCGCGCAACGTCACCGGGCTACGGCGAACCGGTCTGCCAAGGCGGTGAAATGCGTGGTTTTCAAAGAAAAAGACTCGTTTTTTGAAATTTGTGCATTTTCCCATTCCCAAACGCTTTCGGATGTGCGATAATGGCGCTTCATTTTTCAACCCCGAATTGTTTTCAGCGCTCCGAGGAGGCAACCGATCATGAGCAACATCGCCGCGATTTTCGCAGGACAGGGCGCCCAGGCCATCGGCATGGGCAAGGACCTGGCCGCCGCCGATCCCGACTGCGCCGCGCTCTTCGCGAAGGCCGACGCCATTCTCGGCTTCAAGCTCTCCGAACTCTGCTTCGAGGGTCCTGCCGAGGCGCTGACGAAGACGAACATCTGCCAGCCGGCCATTTTCGTGATGAGCGCCGCCTGCTTCACGGCGCTGCGCAAGCTCCGCCCCCAGACGGCCTTCTGCTGCGCCGCCGGCTTGAGTCTGGGCGAATGGACCGCGCTCTGGGCCGCCGGCGCCGTCTCCTTCGAGGAGGCGGTGCGCATCCTCGAAGCCCGCGGCCGCTTCATGCAGGAGGCGTGCGAAGCGGCTCCCTCCGGCATGGTCTCCATTTTGCGCGTCCCCGTCGAGACCGCCGCCGAGATCGCCGCCGCGACCGGCTGCACGGTGGCCAACTACAATTCCGCCGAGCAGACCGTTCTCTCCGGCGCGAAGGACGCCGTGGACGCCGCGGCGAAGCTCGCCGCCGAGAAAGGCGCCCGCGCGATGGTCCTGCAGGTGGCCGGCGGCTACCATTCGGCCTTCATGGCCCCCGCCGCCGAAAAGCTCGCTCCCGTGCTCGCCGCCGCCAAGATCCAGGCGCCCTCGATCCCCGTCCTCTCCAACTTCACCGGCAAGCCGCACGGCGGCCCCGATGAGATCCGCAAGGCCATGCTCGCCCAGGTCACCGGTTCGGTCCGCTGGACCGACAACGTGGCGTGGATGAGCGGGCACGACGCCACGACGTTCGTCGAGTTCGGTCCCGGCAAGGTCCTCACCGGCCTCGTCAAG
>CAYVJM010000244.1:0-4014 GCA_964451695.1 uncultured Lentisphaerales bacterium
CATGGCCTCGAGCCCGTAGAAGCCCTGGCCCATGCGGTTGCCGTTGCCGGCGATCATGTTGCCGGCGATCGTCACGTCCATGAACGAATCCGTGTCGCGCAGGGTGTCGTCGTCGTCGATCGACGCGATGACGCCGAACGCGCTACCGGCGATCGTGTTCTCGCGGATCTCCACGCCGTCCAGGGATGCGCCCTGCTGGCCGGAGACCTGAACGCCCACGGCGTTGTCCGTAAAGACGTTCCGCCGGATCGCCAGACCGTCGATCATCGAATGCTCGTCCCGGGCGTTTGCGAGGAGGCCCCAGAGGAAGCCCGACACCTGGTTGCGCCGGACGACACCGTACTCGACCGCGCCGCGCTCCCCCGTCAGGAACGCGATGCCGGCGATGCCGGGGAAGTCCGAGAAGTCGTATCCGAAGATGGGCCCGACGCGGTTGGCCACGATGCCGCCCACGATGTCGTCCGTGCCGGCGACGATCGTGTTGCGGTCGACGTCGAGCTCGTAGAGATGGCCGTTCTCCGCATAGCCGAGGATGCCGAACCAGACGTCGGAGATCGTGTTGTCCCGGACCACTCCGTAGTCCAAGCAGGAGAAGTCATCCTCGTCGAAGCTCGCCGAGACGAGCCCGATGCCGACGGCCTGCGAGGCGATCGTGTTGTCCGTGATTGCGAAGTCGTCGAAATCCGCATCGTCGATGCTGAAGAGCCCGACGCCTGCGATGCCGAGATCGGGCAGCGAAGGATCGACGTCGAGGAGACCCCCAAGCGACGTGTGGAAGATGGCTCCGGCCAGCACGTTCGCGATGTCGAGCAACTCGGTCACGCCTCCGCCGACGATCGCGTTGCGCCGCACGACGAAGCCTTCGACATCCGCCGAGCCGCCGTAGGCAAGACCGGCCACGCCGATCAGGTTGTCGCGCAGCATGTTGTCGAGAACGCGGAAGTCGTCGATGTCGCCGTAGATGCCAGCGCCGAGGACGCCGACCGCCGCGCCGGAAATCTGGTTGCCGACAATCTGCGTGTGGCGGATTTCCGAACCGTCGATGCTGGCGAAGCCGATGCCGACGAGGCCGCCGTTGGGCACCTCGAGCACATCGCCGTAGCCGATGCCGTCGAGAATCGCGTTGAGCTTGTCCGTCCCGCCGACTTGAATCCTGTTGCCCTGAACCGTCGTGCGGCGGATCACGCCGTCCATGGACGAGATTCCGAGGATGCCGGCGAGGTTGTCCTGGAAGACGTTGCCGACGATCTGCGCGTCCGAAACGCGCCCCTCGTCCGCGGCGACGAGGCCGAGGCCGATCAGGTAGTCGTCGACGCGGTTGCCCAGGACGACCGGCGCCAGTTCCGCGTCGTCGCCGACGGCGCCGAGAACGATGCCCGCGAGGCCGAAGTCGGCGCCGAGGGACTCGGGCAGGAATTCGCGCACCATTGCGCCAAGCTGAACGATCTCGGGATCCGTCAGATCGGGGCCGCCGAACAGGTCGATCAGCTCGGCGCCGATGGTTCCGGCGTGGTTGCGCAGCGCGCCGTAGAGGGGATCGAAGCCGCCGCCCGCGAAGGTGTTTCCGTAGACGCCGATGTCCAGGGTGGAGGGGACGGGGTCTTTTTTCTTAACGCCATCGCCGAAGAGCGAAAGACCGACAAGGCCGAGGAGCGGGCCGCGGACCGTGTTGCCGACGACGGTCGCGGAGACCTGCGCGCCGCCGTAGGCGCCGATCGCAATGCCCGCGATCGACGGAATCGGCCAGGCATCCGGAACGCCCAGGCCGAATTCGCCGAAGACAGACTCGCCGCCGTGCAAGCCGACGAGCATGTCCTTGTCCACGTAGCCTCCGACATCCGTCGAGGCGCCGATCACGCGGTTGTCTTGGACAATCGCGGCAAGATTTGCGTCGGGCCCGATGCCCACCGCCGCCACGCCGACCAGCGCGTTCTGGATGGTGTTTCCGCCAACGTACAACGTCCCCTCGGAGTAGGCCAGACCACCGACGCCGATGCCGACGTTTTCAAAGGTGTTTTCCTGGATGACCGCCGCGCCGGGATCGGATGCGTCGAAAACCGCGACGACGCCGACGGGCAGATCCGTGAAGCGGCTGCGCTGCACGATCAGCGCGCCCGGGGAATCCGCGAAGACGCCGACGTTGAAATCCGGAATCGGGGTCTTGGGGATGCTCAGCGACGTGTCGGGGCTTCCCGCGAAGTGGAAGCCGCTGATGAGGACGGGCTCCTTCGTGAAGACGTTGAAGAGGCCGGGCGCGGCCACCTTCCCCTTCCATAGGGAACTGCCGCCGACGACAACGGGGGCGACTCCGAGGCCGGGATAGCCATGCCCGAACTTGTGGCCTTCGCCGTAGAGGTTCACCGCGTTCTCGATCATGACGTTCTCGCGGTACCGGTTGTTCGCGCCGAAGACGTAGACGTTGGGATAGTCGATCTCCTCGGACTTGTCGATCGCCTCCTGGATGAGGTCGAAGGGATTCTCGGCCGAACCGTTCTCGAGCGGGCCGCCTCGGTCGGCATGCGCGAAGACGACGTCGTCGAGCAGCAGCACGTCGCCCTTTCCGGCGAACGTCTTCTCGTTGGAGAAAAACGTCGAGAGGACCGTGCCGGACTTCACCTGGATGTGCGGGTCGCGCATGACCATCTCGTTGAGACGGTCGGCGAGCAGGCTCTCGGCGCGGGCTTCGCCGCCGCCGATCGGGACGCGGACGCGCGCGCTGAGCATGAACTTGCTGTCGAAGAGATCTTCGTCCTCGTAGATCTCGGCGTCGAGGAAGAGCCGGTCCCATCCGCGCACTTCGAACCGTCCCTTGAGGCCGGATATCTCGGTGTCGCCGTAGTCGCGATTGCGCCCGCTGCGCTCGTCGAAATCGTAGTAGCCGACGAACAGCCGCGCTTCGAAGTCCTCGAGCCCGAGCGGAAGCCGGGCGCCGATTTCGGCGTCGTAGCCCTTCATCGGGTAGGCGTAGAAGTCGTATTGGTCATGCTGGACCGTGTCGTAGCGGTAGGCGTTCCACTTCTCGCGAAGCTGGTCGCGAACGGCGTACTGGTCGTACCGCGTGACGGTCTTCGTGCTCACGACGGTCTGGATCTCCTCGCTGCCGAGGTTCTCCTCCTTGTGCTCGGGCAGATAGTAGTTGGCACGCGCGTCGATCCACTTCGTCAGCACCTCGGCACCCGCGCCCCACTGGTTGTAGCGGACGTCCTGGCGCGTCCAACGGGAGTCGTAGTAGGTGTTGAGCCCGACGATGCCGCCGCCCGGCAGGCACCGCCGACGCAGGACGAGGCCGAGATTCGCCTCCTCCTCGCCTTCGTCCGCCCAGGCGCCGCGGCCGCTGAAGAAGAGCATCCCGTCGCGCTCGGCGCAGCGGAGCAGCGGAACGAGGGCGTCGGCCCGCCCCTCAAAATAGTTTTCGCCCGCCCAGAACCCCGGGGTCAGAACGGCGTAGTCGAACGCATCGACATCGTCTTCCATGGGGGCTGCCTTCACGGTTTCCGCAGGCTTCCCCGCAGGTTTCGCGGCCTCAACCGGCTTGGCCGCAACTGCGGGCTTCGCGGCTTCGACGGGCTTGGCAACTGCGGCCGCGGGCTTGGCAGGCTCCGGCTTGGGCGCCGGCGCGGTCTGGGCCAGAACGCCCAGCGATGCGGAAGACAAAACGACTGACAACTCCGCGACCAACGCGCAGAGCCGCGACTCCATTGTTTTCATGATGATCCTTTCAAGAACCCATCCCTGCAGGCGCCGCCTCCGAGACCACCCGGCGCGTTTCGCCTCGACTTGTCTTTCTTTCGGGCTCCCTTCGCCGACAAACACCATGTCGACTCGGAAAGCCGGGTTGCCTCACTCGCACGGGCAGACAACCCCCTAGAACTACGTCAAGAGCGGATTCTGCTCCTTTGCGGTTTTTCTGTCAAGTCCCCCGCCGACGTTTTTTTGGAGGGGTGATCGGAGGTTTTTGCCGGGCGCATCTCCGTTTTGCTCCCGGCTATGCGGACACCGTCTCAGCGTAGCAGT
>CAYVJM010000245.1:0-3917 GCA_964451695.1 uncultured Lentisphaerales bacterium
CGGCCGCCTCGGCGCCGCGCTTGTCAAGGAGGGTGTGTCCGTCTCGACCGTCGGCGTCGGGCTCGACTACAACGAGGATCTGATGACTTCGCTTTCGCGCCAGAGCGACGGCAACAGCTACTTTGTCGAGAACAGCGACGACCTGCCGCGAATCTTCTCGAAGGAGCTGGGCGACGTGCTCTCCGTGGCCGCCAAGGACGTGAAGCTGAAGATCCATTTCGCTCGCGGCGCGACACCGGTCGAGCTGATCGGGCGCGACGGGCGGATTGCCGACAACGTGGTGACGGTGGACTTCAACCAGATCTACTCCGGGCAGGAGAAGTACGTGCTCGTGAAAACCGAGTTCACGGTTGGCGAAGACGGCGAACGGCGCGATTTCGCCCGTGCCGAAGTCGCCTACCGCCATCCCGTCTCCGAATCCCGCGGCACCGTGGCCGCCTCCGGTTCGATCGGATTCAGCCGCGACGAGGCCGTGGTGAAGAGGAGCGCGAACGTCGAGGTCGTCAAGGAAGTCGTCTTCAACATCAACGCCGTGGAGATGGATCGCGCGGTGAAGCTTTCGGACGAAGGCAAGGCCGAGGAGTCGCGGCAGATCCTCGAGGCGAATGCGGTGCGTCTGGAGAAGGCCGGTGATGAGTATGGTTTCGATGTCGCACCGGCGGCGCAGATGCAACGCGAAGTCGCCGCCGAGGCGGCCAAGGGCAAGCTCGCTCCGGTCTATCGCAAAACCATCGTTCACGAGAGCTACGAGATCACAACCCAGCAGAAGCAATAGGAAGCAATGCGCAAAGACGTCCTCCACTACCTGGCCTTCATCGGCATTCCGGCGCTGCTGCTGGGCGGATGCGGCCTGGTGCTGCTCTCTCGCGAGGTCGGGCGGTTGGAGGAATCCTCTCGCCGTGCTTCGGAAGTCCTCGCCGGTCAGATGGCCGGCGAGGTTCAGGATTTCGTCCACGACGTGCAGGAGGCGCTGATCGCGCGCATGAAGGCGATCCCGAAGGCCGGAGCGGCCGAGGCGCTGATGGCCCTGGCCGATGAGGAGCCGTTCGCGCGCAACGCCTTCCTCTGGCGCCGCGGCGAAGGCGTGGTCTGGCCGGCTGTTGCTGCGGCGACAAAGGAGGAACGCGGCTTCCTGGCACGCTACGCGCTGCTTTTCAGCGGCGGTGTGCCGTGGGAGGTGCCGCGTGAAGGCAACGGGGACGGTGCGGCGCGGCGGCCGGCGAAATCGCTCGTGTCGCGGCGCATCGGACGCGAGCCCGCGGAGACCTTCCGCTGCGGATGGACGCCGTGGTTCGAGGGCAATCAGCTCTTCCTGCTCGGGTGGTGTACGGACGACGACTTCAAGACGGTTCGCGGCGTGGAGATGGAGACGATGGCGCTCCTCTCGCATCTGCCGGCGCTCTTCGAGACGGCGCAGGCGCGCGGCTGCGCTTACGCGATTGCGGACGGTTCGACGGAACGGGTCGCCTTCGGGTCGCGCGCCGTCGGCGAGCCGGTCGAGGTGCCGCTTGCGCCGGCGCTGCCGCACTGGACGCTGCGGATGTGGCGGAGCGGAGACTCCGCCACGGGCTCGGGCGGTTTTGTCGCGCTGGGAGCGCTGATGCTCGCGGTGCTGATGGCCTCGGTGTTCGGCGGAGGGGCGCTGTTGATGCGCGACGCCCGGCGTCAGCGGCAGGACGCGCTTCAGAAGACGAGCTTCGTCTCGAACGTCTCGCACGAGCTGAAGACGCCGCTCACGAGCATCCGCATGTACGCGGAGCTGCTGCAGGAGAAGCGCGTGGACGATCCGGCACGTGCGGAAAAGTTTCTGGGGATCATCGTCTCGGAGAGTAAGCGCCTTTCGCGGCTCGTGGGCAACGTGCTGGACTTCAGCCGCCTCGAGCAGGGGCGCAAGCGCTATTCCCCGGAGCGCGTCCTGCTGCACGAGGTCGTGCATGAGGTGGTCGAGTCCATGAAGGAGGCGCTCGTCGCGTACGGACTCGAGGTTGTGTTCGAGGATGAGGATCCGGAGCTGGAGGCGTTGGTGGATCGTGACGCGCTCAGCCAAGTGCTGGTGAACCTGCTCGACAACGCCGGGAAATACGCGGCGACGGGGCTCCAGGCAGTGGTTCGGATCGTTCGCGGGGCCGATGGCGCGCCGGAGATCCATGTGATGGATCGGGGTCCAGGCATCGCGCCGGAAAAGGCGAAGCGGATCTTCGAGAAATTCTACCGCGCCGACGACGGAACGACGGCGGCGACGAGCGGTTGTGGGCTTGGCTTGGGGATCGCGCGGCTGCTGATGCGGGGCATGGGCGGCGATGTGCGCCACGAGTCTCGCACGGGCGGCGGGAGCTGTTTCGTGGTGACGTTGCCCGGGAAGGGAAGGGGATGAGCAGGATTCTGGTGATTGAGGACGATGCGAACATCCGCGAAGGCGTTGCGGAGACGCTGCGCAGCGAATGTCATGAGGTGGCGGTCGCTGCCGATGGCGTCGAAGGGCTCGCGAAGTACCGGTCGTGGCGGCCGGACCTCGTTCTGCTCGACATCATGATGCCGGGCAAGAGCGGGTACGATGTCTGCCGCGAGATCCGTGCGGAGGACGCAGCCACGCCAGTGATCATGCTCACGGCGAAGGGCGAGGAGATCGACAAGGTGCTCGGTCTCGGCCTTGGTGCGGACGACTACGTCACGAAGCCTTTCGGAATTCGCGAGCTGCTGGCCCGCGTGGCGGCGGCGCTGCGCCGCGCGCAGGCGACCGCGGCGTCCGGGGGGGCTCAGTCATTTTTCACGTTTGGCGGCGTCCAGGTCGATGCGAAGCGCTACTGCGTCTGCGGGGCGGACGGGGAGCAGGCGATCAGCGACAAGGAGCTGAAGCTGCTGACCTTCTTCCACGAGCATCCTGAGGAGGTCCTGTCGCGCGACGCGCTGCTCAACGCGGTGTGGGGCGTGAGTTATTTCGGGAGCACGCGCACGCTCGACCAGCACATCGCGCAATTGCGCAAGAAGCTCGGTGAGCCCTCTCCGATCGAAACTGTCCACGGCGTCGGGTACCGCTACCGGCCGCCATGTGGATGAACCGCGTGCAACTCCTTGATCATCAAAACGATGCTTTTTTTGTGGTCTTGTGACAAGTCTACTGCTATCATTGGGGCGCTTTCAACCCCTCTATTGTTGCAATCCGGACCAGAAACCGAGAAAGGGTCATTTCATGAGCGCGAATGTCAAAGAGATCAAGGACGCTGAGTTTGCCGAGGTCGTGAAGGCCGGCGTGGTGCTGGTCGACTTCTGGGCGCCATGGTGCGGACCCTGCCGCATGCAGGGGCCGATCCTCGAGGAGGTCGCCGCGACTGTGGGCGCCAAGGCTGCCATCGCCAAGATCAATATCGACGAGAACACGGCGACAGCCGCCCAGTTCGGCGTGCAGAGCATCCCGACGCTGCTGCTCTTCAAGGACGGCAACGTCGTCAAGGAATACGTCGGCGTCCAACGCAAGGACGAGCTGGTCAAGGCGATCCAGGCGCAGGCGTAGCCATGTTCAAGCGGCTGATGGACGGGTGCATCGCGCACCACAAGACGACGACGTTCGCGATGGTTGTGGCGACGGCGGCTCTCGCCCTGCTGGCGGCGCTGCCGTCCGTCTGGCCTGAGTCGTTCCCCCGCTTGCACGGCGTGAAGGTGGACACGGATCCCGAGAACATGCTTCCGGCCACGGAGCACGTCCGCGTCTTCAACCACGAGATGAAGCAGGAGTTCGCGCTCTACGACATGCTCGTCGTCGGCGTCGTCAACGATCGTGCGCCCGACTACGTCTTCAACCCCGACACGCTGCGCGACATCCACGCGCTGACGGAATACGCCAAGACGCTGCGCGGCGAGACCGTCGGCAAGCCCGAGGATCCGCAGGCGGGCGTCATCGGCATCGACATCATCGCCCC
>CAYVJM010000246.1:0-3895 GCA_964451695.1 uncultured Lentisphaerales bacterium
CGGCGAAGCCCTTCGCGACGTCCTCGACGAGCCGCCGGCGGGCGCGCTCCTCGGGATCGGCGTCAAGGTAGAAGCGCCAGGGGGAGTCGGGGAAGACGACGGAGCCAATGTCGCGCCCCTCGACGATCAGATCGCCGAGACGGCGCATGTCCCGCAGCCAGGCGGTCACGCGTTCGCGCACCTCGGGCACGGCGGAGACGGGGCTGACGTGGCGGTTGATCTCGGGGGTCCGGATGCGGTCGCCCGGCTCGGCGCCGGCGACTTCGTACGCGACTCGACAACCACGGATGACGAAATCCACGTTCGCGGTTCGGGCGAATGCCGCGACGTCTTCCGACTTGGCCGTGTCGACGCCGGCCTCGAGGGCGAGCCACGTGATGATGCGATAGAGCGCCCCGGAATCGACATACAGGTAGCCCAGTTTCTCCGCAACCGCCTTGCTCACCGTCGATTTGCCCGATGCGGCGGGCCCGTCCACGCAGATCACGTTCGCCATTGGATTCCCCTTGTCGTTGGTTGGCCCGATGATAGCCCGAAGCGCCACGAAAAGGCAAGAAAAACCCGCCTTGCCTGACTCCGCCGCAGAACGCCCCTCCCGCTTGCCTACAGCTCGCGTCCCACGGCCTGGGCGACGGCGGCAAGCTTCTTCATCAGCGCTTCGAAGACCGGCGGGGTGAGCGCCTGCGGGCCATCGGAAAGCGCGTGCAACGGATCGTGGTGCACCTCGATCTCGAGGCCGTCCGCGCCAGCGGCGATCGCCGCCATCGCGAGCGGCTCCACGAGCGCGGCATGGCCGGCGGCATGCGAAGGGTCCACGAACACCGGCAAGTGCGTGAGCGACTTGAGCACTGGAATCGCGCTGATGTCCAGCGTATTGCGCGTCGCGGTCTCAAAGGTGCGGATGCCGCGCTCGCAGAGAATCACCTCCGTGTTGCCGCCTGACATGATGTACTCCGCGGACATCAGCAGTTCGCTGATCGAGTTCGAAAAGCCGCGCTTGAGCAAAATCGGCTTCCTCACCTGCCCAAGTTCCTTGAGTAGCTCGAAGTTCTGCATGTTGCGCGCACCGACCTGAATGACGTCCACGAAGTCCATGAACATGTCCACCTGCGCGGGGTTCGTGATTTCCGAAACGACGGGCAGACCCGTCGCCTGGCGCGCCTTCTTCAGGTAGAGCAACCCCTCCGCCTTCAGACCCTGAAAGGCGTAGGGCGAGGTGCGGGGCTTGAACGCGCCGCCGCGAAGCATCGTCGCTCCGAGCCGCTTCACCGCATCGGCGATGACGAGGATCTGCTCCTCCGTCTCCACCGCGCAGGGCCCGGCGCAGATCACGACCCGCTTGTCGCCGATGCGGTTCGCGCCGACTTCGACGATCGTGTTGTCCGGATGGAACTTGCGGTTCGCCCGCTTGTAAGGCTCCTGCACCTTGAGCACGCGCTCGACTTCCTCGATCATCTCGACTTCGGCCACGGGGATGAGGCTCGTGTCGCCGACGAGGCCGATGATCGTGGATTCCGAGCCGAAAATCGGATGCGTGTTGACGCCGAATTTCTTTTCCATCAGCGCGCAGATATCTTCGACGCGCGCCTTCGCGGTTCCGTTCTTGAGAATGACGATCATGTCGGGGCTCCGTGGTCTTCGAGGGCGCGCGCGATGGCCGCAGCGACGTCTTCGGGTGTGGTGTGGGCGCCGGTCTCGGCGCAGGTATCGCAAAAATCTCGGTAAATCGGCTCGCGAGCCTCGAAGAGGCCGCGCGCCGCCTCGGCGTCGTGCGCCAAGGGGCGCGCCCCGTCGTGCGCAATGCGCCGCCACGCCTCCTCGAACGCAATGTCGATGTGGACGACGAGCGTGTTCGTCTCGCGGACCATCTGCCGGTTCGCCTCGGCGACCGGCATTCCGCCGCCGGCCGCGACGACGGCCGAAGGCCCGTGGCGAAGTGCGGACTCCGCCACGTCGCGCTCGAGTTCGCGGAAGCCGGCCTCGCCGCGCTCGGCGAAGAGGTCGGCGATCGGACGGCCCGCGACGCGGACGATCTCCGCGTCGAGGTCGACGAACGCGATTCCCAGACGCTCGGCGAGCAGCCGGCCGACCGCGCTCTTGCCGCAGCCCATAAAGCCGACGAGCAGAATCTTGATCGGAAAGGCGCGAAGCAGTTCGCCAACGAGTTCGGGCAGCACGGCGCGCGAGATCGCGTCGGCGTCGAACGCGACGCCCGGGTTCCAGATGCACTGCGCGGCGATCGCCTGGCGCAGGAGCATAGCAAGACCGCCGCAGGCGCGGGCGCCGCGACGGCGCGCGTGGAGGACAAGGCGCGTGGGCGTGGGATTGTAGATCGCGTCGAAGACGTCCGCCCCGGGGGCGAGATCGCCCGGTTCGCAGGGGAGGCCGCCAGCGTGGGGCCACATGCCCAGCGGCGTGGCGTTGAGAACGGCGCCATAAGGGCCGGCGGTCGAGCCGTCGTCCACGCGCACGCACCCCGCGGCGGCGGGGACGCGCGCCACAAGGTCCGAGACGATCGCCTCGGCGCTAACCGCGGTGCGGGCGCGGAGGACGATGGACTTCGCGCCCTGCGCGACGCAGGCAGCCGTCATCATGCGGGCAGTGCCGCCGGCGCCGAGGACGAGGACGTCGCGGCCGCGCAAGGCGACGCCGCAGGCGAGGAACCCCCCCGTGTCCGTGTTGTAGCCGCGGCCCTGGTGAATGGTGTTGACCGCGCCGCACGCCACGGCCGAGGCGTCGAGTTCGCGGAGAAACGGGATGACCGCCCGCTTATGCGGGATCGTGCAATTGAGGCCGTCGTGGGAGGCCAGCAGCGCGGGCAGGGCGCGGGGAATGTCCGCCGGATCGACGTCGTGGAGCGCGTACGCGCCTTCGATGCCGGCGATCTCCAGAATTCGCCGGTGGATGACCGGAGAGAGGCTGTGGCCGAGAGGATGCCCGACGAGGCCGAAGCGCTTCACGGTGTTTCGCCTCCCGCCCCCGGAGCGGAGCGGCGCAGGCCTTCGGGAATCGAGGCGCGGAAGTCGGAGGCCTGCTTGAGCAGCGCACGCAGCGCCGCGTCGTCGCCAGCGGCGACGAGGTCGCGGATGCGACGGAGCCGGGCGACGTAGTCGTCGATCGCCGGAACGAGGTTGGCAGACTCGCGGAAGATGTCCGTCCAGAGATCGGGCGAGGAGGCGGCAATGCGCGTCGTGTCCCGGAAGCCGCCGCCGATGAGTTCGCGCATGACCGAGTCGCGTGCATCCTGGGCAGCCGAGGCGAGAGCGAAGGCGGCAACGTGGGGCAGATGGGAGATCACGGCGACACGGCGATCGTGCAGGTCGGGATCCATCGTGGCGACGGTGGCGCCGAGGCGGGCGAGCAGAGCCTTGAAGGCATCGAGACGGGCGGCGGGGATGGCGCAGTCCGCGGGAACGCAGAGGACGTACGTCGCGCGCTGGAAGAGGCGGGTCTCCGCGGCACCGTAGCCGGAGCCTTCAGAGCCGGCCATCGGGTGGCCGCCGACGAAGTTGGTCATGCCGGCGGCGGCCTTCATGACGGGAAGCTTGACAGAAGCGACGTCGGTGATCAGGCCGACGCGGGCGTCGCGGAACGTCCCGAGCAGGCGGCAGGCGTCGCGCGGCGGCGTGCAGATGAAGAGCGCATCGCAGCCGTCGAAGGCGGCATCGAAGTGGGGAGCATGATGGTCGGCGGCCTCGTCGGCGACGCCTTCGGCGAGGGCGGCGTGGACCGGTTCGCAACGCAAGTCGGCGACGGTGATCCGACAGCCCGGCACGAAGGCGCGCAACGCCTTGGCCATCGAGCCGCCGATGAGGCCGAGACCGACGATGCCAAAGGAAGTGAACGCGGACGTTTCGGGTTGTGTTTCGTTCATGCGGCGCAGTATAGCAAACGC
>CAYVJM010000247.1:0-3817 GCA_964451695.1 uncultured Lentisphaerales bacterium
GGACTGAAAATCCCCGTGTCAGGGGTTCGATTCCCTTCCTCGCCACCATTTTTGTATTTTAGGCATCCGGCGCAACCGCCGGGTGCCTTTTCCATGCCGGAAAACTGGCGTAAATGGCTTGATTCCAGTTGTTTACGGGAACAATGTAAAATATACTAAATAAACAAAATACGTTGCGGGTTTTAATTCAACCCGCAACGTACCCGTGTAAAACCCACTGTTTACCCGCCGAATTACACCTCCGCTGCACCTCGGGGGCCGCTCAGCGTCGGCGTATCGTGCTCCGGGACTGCACCTCCAAGGCCGTTATCGGGGCTGCCACCCCCTTTCGGGGCCGTCTCGGCGGCCGGAGCCTCGTCCAGGGTCTTCATGGCTCGCTGCCCTTCGCTTACGTTGTACGGCGCGTAGATCAGCGTCTCCTTGATGTCCGCGTGGCGCATGATGCCCATGATCGTCTCCAGATGCACCCCGGAGCGCCGGAGCCGGAACGCCAGGGTGTGCCGCAGGTCGTGGATGCGCAGCCGCCCCTTGATCCCGGCCAGCGTCTGCACCTTCTTGAGCATCTCCAGCAGATGCAGCCGGCAACTCCCGCCGTCGAAGTGGGCGAAAACGAAGTTGCTCCGCTTCGCCTCGTGGAGACGTTTCAGCAGCTCCTCCACCGCCGCGCACATCGGGACGATTCCGTTCGTCCCCTTCGGTTTCCAGACGTACTGCCGCGTCGAGCAAAGTCGCCCGTTCTCCAGATCCACGTCGGCGACCTTGAGCTTGAGCAGGTCGGCCGGGGTGCGGATCTTCAACCGAATCCCGAAGGCCTCGATGTCGGCTTTCGTGGGGAACAGGGGGTCGCCCGGCGCCTTGTTCTCGATCTGCTGCGCCAGGCTGGGGGCGACTTCCTTGGTGATCTTCACGATGCGCGTCTCCGTGACGCGCTTCTCGCGGATGTGGATGATCCGCTCTCCGAAGTCAATGTCCGTCCACTCCAGCGCCCGCAACTCGTCGAGCCGCAGCCCCGTCCGGACGAGGAACAGCACGAGATCGTGGAACCGGGGGTTGTCGACATCCTTCCGGGTGTCGTCGAACGCGCGGGCCGCCTTCAGCAGCGCGGCCTCCTCGTCGGCGGTGAGGGGGTGGTGGGCGGCGACCACCTCGTTGACGGTGGGCTTCCGGGGCCGAACGTCTTCAAAGGGGTTTTTCCGGATCATCTCCCGTTTGCACGCATCCCGGAACATCTGGTGGAGGACGCCGCGCTCGAAGTAGACGGTCTTCTTGGACGCCCCCTCCCGGATCGCCCGCGTGAACTTCTTCCGTCCGTTCGGCATCAGGGGCGTCTCGCACCGGTGCGCGATGAAGTCCATCGCGGTGCCGTAGGCGATGGCGTTCAGGGTCGGGTTCCCCATGCCCTTGACCTGCTCCAAATACGCCAGAAAGTGATCGACCACCGCCCGATAGCGTGCGAGGCTCCGCGGACGCAGCTCCGTGGCCTTCTTCCTCAGCCAGGTCTCCGCGAACTCGGCCACGGTGGTCCGAGCCCGGACCCGCTCGTGGATCGGCTGGATGCCGTCGTCAATGTCCATGTTGTAGCGGCGGGCCTTGCGGATCGCCTCGGACTCCGGGATCTCCCCCCAGACCTCGACCAGACGGCTGCCATCGAACATCCGGGAATACCGGAACGAAGCCCCCCGGAGCATGAGCCCCTGGGGCCAGCCCTGCTTGCGCTCGTCCTTCCGGGTCTTCATACGGCGGCCCTCCCGCTGCGTCTCGCGCGGGAACGCCTGCCGCGTCCGGGACGTCTGACCCATTCCATCAACGGGTCGCGCAGGATCCGCCGCGACAAGACGCCGCCGGCGTCGCAGACGAAGTCGGGCAGCTTGCCGCCGAGTCGCTTGCGCTCCTCGTAGATGATGTTGGCGAACCGCTTGGGGCTGACGGACAAGAGTGCCGCCGCCTCGTCGGGGGTGAGAATTGGCTTTGCTGCAGCCAGCAGTTGAGCGACCATGGCCTTGATCTCCAGAATCTGGGCGCGGTCGGAATCCGCAGGACGCGGCTCTCCACCGGTTTTGGCTTCGCCCCGAGGCGCGTCGTGCGCCGCTGACGAGGGCGTTTCCCAGTCATTTTGATTTCCGGCCATTGTCGTTTCACTGGCGTATTGTTCCAAATCGGAGCGCACCCGCGCTCCACAAGTTGTTGATCGGTTCATGGCTCTGTCCACATCCCATTGCTAAACTCCTGTATTGCGCGTTATTCGCGGTTCGCCGCATCGCCGGATCGATGTCCGGCCTGCCGGCTTGCGGCCTGGTGCGCCGTTGACAAGCCATACTTTACGCGGTTGCCAGAGAACAGTCCAACCGCTCCAGTCCGGAAACTCCAGGGGTTTCCGGACTGGGTCTCTGAATCCGCCGGGCTTTGCCGCTTGACAGCCCCGCCGCGATGCGCCATCATCTCCGCCACCGGGTGGGGAACGCCCGGAAAAGGAGAGCATGCCATGAAGCAAGCCGCCGCCTCGAAAGCCCCGCGTGAACCCCAGCCCGCCTCCCTGGAGATCCACCCGCTCGCCGAACTCTTCCCGCCCATGTCCCCCGGAGAGCTGGAGGCCCTGACCGCCGACATCGGCCGCAATGGCCTCGTCGAGCCCGTCGTCCTCCACGAAGGCAAGGTGCTCGACGGCGTCCACCGTCTCAAGGCCTGCCAGGCTCTCGGGATCGAGCCCCGGTTCGAGACGTGGAACGGCGAGGCCGGGACGCCGCTGCAGTTCGTCTGCTCCAAGAACTGGAGCCGCCGCAGCCTCACCCCCAGCCAACGGGCCGTCGTCGCCCTGGCCGTCGAGCGGGAGTTCGCCGCCGAGACCCGGATCGGGCGTCCGAGACGGGATCAAAAGGGTGGCATTAATGCCACCGTTCCAGGCAAGTCCCGCGACAAGGCCGCCGCCGTGGCCGGCGTGAGCGCCCGCTACATCGCCGAGGCGAAGCAGCTCGCCAAGCTCGATCCCGATCTCCTGGAGCAGGTGCGGCTCGGCGGCCTGACGCTCACGGCCGCGATGTCGCGGGCGAAGCGGCCGAAGGAGCCGTCCGGGGTCTCCGCCCCGACCCACAAGGTGCGGATCGTCTGCCAGGGGCACGTCATGGCCTCCGGCTGGATGAAGCGGGCCGACGCCCGCAAGCTGGCGGCGGAGTGGGTGGAGCGGGACGTGTCCGTGCGGCTCCTGGCGAAGGGCGGCGGGGCGAAGAGCCGCATGTACGCCGAGGCCAAGACCTGGAACCCCTTCAAGGGCTGCCGCTTCGGCTGCGTCTACTGCGTCCCCAGCTTCCAGCGCCAGTGCAAGCGCCAGAAGGGCCGCTGCGTGAAGTGCTACGCCTACGAGCCGCACGAGCACCCGGGGGAGCTGGGGAAGGTCCCGTCCACGGACATCGTGTTCGTCTGCGGCAACGCGGACATCAGCTTCGCCTCCCCGGCCTACGTGCGCCGGATCGTCGAGGCGATCCGCGCGGACAACGAAAAGTACGAGAAGCGCGGGGACAAGCCCGCCAAGACCTTCTACATCCAGACGAAGCGCCCGGCCTTCCTCGCCCCGTTCCTCGACTCCCTGCCCGAAAACGTGGTGCTGCTGACGACGTTGGAGACGAACCGCGACGAGGGCTACGGCCGCGTGGCGAAGGCGCCGAGGCCCTCGGAGCGCCATGCGCAGTTCAAGGCGCTGGACTATCCCCGCAAGATCGTGACCATCGAGCCCGTGATGGACTTCGACACGGACGTTTTCGCCAAGTGGATCGTCCAGCTCAAGCCCGAGGCCGTCTGGCTGGGGTACAACAGCCAGGAGACG
>CAYVJM010000248.1:0-3779 GCA_964451695.1 uncultured Lentisphaerales bacterium
CGATGGGGTTCTGCGTCGCGAGCACGAAGAACGGCTCGTCGAGCGCGTACGTCTCGGCGCCCACCGTGATGTGGTGCTCCTGCATGGCCTCGAGCAGCGCCGCCTGCGTCTTCGGCGGCGTGCGGTTGATCTCGTCCGCCAGCAGCATGTTCGTGAAGACGGGGCCCTTGACGAAGCGGAAGCGCCGGACGCCGGACGCCTTGTCCTCCTCGAGCACGTCCGTGCCGGTGATGTCCGAGGGCATCAGGTCCGGCGTGAACTGGACGCGCTTGAACCCGAGGTCCAGGACGCGCGCCAGCGTGCTGATCAACAGCGTCTTGGCCAGACCGGGGACGCCGACGAGCAGCGCGTGGCCGCGGCTGAACACCGCCACGAGGACTTCCTCGACGACGGACGTCTGCCCGATGACCACCTGCGCGAGCTGCTCCTTGATCTGGATGAAGCGATCCTTGAGCTCGGCGATGAGGGCGACATCGTCGTCGGCCATCTCCGGCAACGCCACTTCCTTGGGAATCTCGAGGACGGGCGGCTTCCAGTCCGAGGCCTTCGCCGCGGCGGGCGCGGGTGCTTCCTTGGCCGGCGCGGGAGTCTCAGGCGCAGGCGCGGGGGCCTTCGCGGCTTCCTTGGCGGGCGCGGGAGCCTTCGCGGCCTCCTTGGCGGACGCGGCGGCTTCATTGGCGGCCGCCTGCGCGGGAGCCCTGCCGGCGGAGGGCGCCTTGCCCTTGAACAGGCTCTTGCCGGGCAGCTTGAGACCGGACTTGAGCTCGGGCTTCGGCGGCAGCTTGAGATCGGGTTTGAGCTCGATCTTCGGGGGGAGCTTGATATCGAGTTTGGCCGATGATCCGGTCGATGCGGAGGAGGAGTCTGAAACCGACGCGGAAGCGGACTCCGCCACAGACGATTCGGAAGCGGAGGGCCCAGGAACGGGCTCGGGCGCCTGGACGGCGGGTGCCGCCGGTGAAGGCAGTACGGGTTTCGAGGCGAAGACGCATTCGATGTTGCCGAAACGAATCAAGTCGCCGTCCTTGAGCACGCCGTCCTTGACCTCGACGCCGTTGACGCACGTGCCGTTCGAGCTGCCCGGATCGTGGATCCACCAGTCGCCATGCTCGAAGCGGATAGACGCATGGTGCCCTGACACGCTCGGATCTCCGATCGGCACCGTGCAATCCGGACTTCGACCGATCGTCGCGCCCAGTTCGGGAATCGCCACATCCTGCACCTCGCCTGATGCGGAACGGAATACCAGCTTCGTCATCGCGTCTCCTCTTATCTTGTGAACGGTGAAATAAAAAGATTAATGTCAGGAATTTTACCACATTCTCTCGTCAGCGGAAACCAAAAAGATCGGACAGATGGCGACCCCGGTAGTCCTTGGGAGAAGTCCCGGTCTCGGCCCGAAAGGCCTTGGAAAGCGCGAACGGCGTCTCGTAGCCGACTTTGGCCGAAATCTCCGCAAGCGTGTCGGACGTGAACGCGAGGAGTTCGGCCGCCTGCTCGATGCGCATTTCCCTCACTTGGCGCATGGGGCTCATCCCGTGCACGGCCAGACACTTCCGATGGAGTTGGGGGACGGATAGCCCGGCCTGGACGGCGAGTTCGCCGACGGTCCACGGACGAGGCAAATCGGCCTGAACGGCCTTCCACGCCCGCTCGAGCGCGCAGCGGGCGCGCCGCAGCCCGGGCGCCTCCTCGTCGCAGAGTTCCCGCTCCAGCAGAACAGCCGTCGCATGGGCGAGGGGCTCGAGCACGCGGTCGGCGTCGTCGCGCCGGCGGGACTGCTCGTCCATGAACAACGCCATGGCTGCGCGCAGCGCCCCGATGTCGTGCAGCGGACGACGAGCGGGCGCCGCATCGCCCAGACCGCTCCAGACGCGATGATCGGGGCGGAGGTGGAACCAGACGATGTTCCAGGCGGCGGAGGCCTTGTACAGATGCGGCCGCCCCGCCGGAAGGACGACCGTCTCGCCCGGAGCCGTCGTCCACGTTTCGTCCGGGGTGCGGAAGGTCGCCGCGCCGCCTTCGCAAAAGAGGACGACGTGGAAGTCGGGATGGACGCGGCCGATCGTGTAGGGCGCGACGAGGTGGCTGATGCCCGCGCACTGGATGCCATAGCGGTTCAGCATCGCCCCTCCCGCCTCCGAGGAGGCGAGGAAGCGCTCGCGGCAGCGGGCGGGGATCAAGAACGTATTGGAAATCGCAGGATTCATCGGACGAGGAAGTGCACAACCCGGCTGGAAGGCGCAGCCGGACGCCGCGACTGGACGCAGGACAAACTAGCACAATGCCGATCCCCTCGCAAGGTGCCCGGCACGTCGGGTGCGCGCAGTCTCCTCGGCCACCATCCCCACGACGCCGTCCAGGCCGAGTCCCCTACCCTTCAATGGCGGCGCGGGCCGTCTGGGCGGCGCGCAGGCGCACCATGTCGAACTTGAGCGAGCGGTCGAAGCCGACGACGCCGTTCTGCTCCTGGAACACGTCCGTGAGCTGCGTGTAGCAGTAGGCGAACATGCGCGGGTCGCGCAGGAGGACGTCGCAGAGGCCCTCGAAGCGCGTGTAGAACTCCTCGATCGTCTTCGGCCGGTTGCCGTAGCCCCAGGAATAGTCGGAATCCTTCGCCTTCGGGTTCCACCAGATGCCGCCGAATTCGCTCACGAAGAAGGGCTGCCCCGCGTAGGGGATGCTGATGGCCCGGTTGTTCCCGGGCTTGTTGAGGAACGGCCTGCCTTCGGCGAGCCCGGCGTGATTGGCGCGGAACTTCTCGACGTCCTGCTCGTAGTCGTGGCAGTCGTAGACGTCCGCCTCGCGGATGCGGTGCGAATAGCCGGAGGCGTCGAGGACGGGGCGGGTGCGGTCGGCGGCCTTCGTCGCGTGGAAGAGTCCGGCGGTCAGGTCGTCGAGAGCGAGGATGCCGTCCTCGATCTCCTGCCACGTCTCGTTGAGCGGGCACCAGCCGATGATCGACGGGTGGCTGTAGTCGCGCAACAGAACTTCCGACCACTGCGCGAGCAGCGCGGCGGCGGGCTGATGGACATGGGGCGCGCCACGTTCGACTTGATGACGCACGCCCCAGTCGCCGAACTCGCCCCAGACCAGATAGCCGAGGCGGTCGGCATGATAGAGGAAGCGTTCCTCGAAGACCTTCTGGTGAAGGCGCGCGGAATTGAAGCCGGCCTCCATGGACAGGCGGATGTCCTGGACGAGCGCCTCGTCGCTGGGCGCCGTCATCAGGCCGTCCGGATAATAGCCCTGGTCGAGGACCTGGCGCTGGAACACGGATTTGCCGTTGATCTTGAAGGCGAAGCCTTCGAGGGTGACGGCGCGCATGCCGGCGTAGCTTCGCGCCGCGTCGACGACCGTCCCGTCTGGCGCGACCAGCTCGAGCGCGATGTCGTAGAGGAATGCGTTGCCGGGCTCCCAGAGGCGCAGGCGGTCGGCGGGGACGGGCAGGTCGAGGGCGGGCGAGAAGTCGGTGTCGGCTGGCGCCTCCGCGCGGCAGACTTCGCCGCGGTCGTCGGAGAGGACCGCCACGAGCCGCAGCCCGGCGGAGGGGCCGGAGAGGGGCGCCTCCACGCGGAAGCGGGCGGCACCGAGCATCGGCGTGATGCGCGGGCGCTGGAGGGAGGTCGCGGAGACGGGCTCCAGCCACACGGTCTGCCAGATGCCGGTCGTTCGGGTGTAGTGGCAGCCGGCGTTCGCATAGCCGTTGGACTGCTTGCCGGAGGGCTTCGCCGTCCGGTTGTCGTCCCGGGCGCGCACGACGATCGTCGCGGTCTCGC
>CAYVJM010000249.1:0-3776 GCA_964451695.1 uncultured Lentisphaerales bacterium
GGACGGCTGCGCCCCACCTTTGCTTCGCACCGCTTGGCGGCCCGAAGGCTTGCGGGCGATGGGATGCGCCATTTCCACGGGTCGTAGAGGCGCCGCTGCGGATGCACGGTTTCAGATCGGCGGCAACACAGGCCAATGCCATGCGCTCCGCGACCCCGTCGACTGCCCGATTACGGAGCAAGGCAATCCTTCGCTTGCGTTGGGGAGGCGGTTTCGATAGGGTAGTTCCGCATCGGGCCCCGGTCTGCATGCCAAACCGGCATTGACGGGGTGAACCCAGAACGCGACGAGGCAATCATGAACATTCCCGGAACTCCAGTTTTCAAAAACGGCGGCTACCCCGTCCCGAACGCCGCGCAGCTCGCTTGGGCCAGGCGCGCCTTTTCCATTTTCGTTCATTTCGGGACGAACACGTTCACGGGCCGGGAGTGGGGCGACGGCAAGGCCGCGCCGTCGGTCTTCAATCCGGCCAACCTCGATGCCCGCCAATGGGCGCGAGCGGCGAAAAGTGCGGGCGCCAAGGGGATGGTGCTCACGGCGAAGCATCACGACGGCTTCTGCCTGTGGCCGAGCGCCTTCACCGACTACAGCGTGAAGAACAGCCCTTGGAAGGGTGGAAGGGGTGACGTGGTGCGGGAATTCGTCGACGCTTGTCGCGCCGAAGGATTGTCCCCCGGGGTGTATCTGAGCCCGTGGGATCGGCACGAGCCGAAATATGGCGATTCCCCCGCCTACAACGCGCATTACCTGAACCAGCTCCGCGAGTTGCTTTCGAACTACGGAGAGCTTGGCGAAATCTGGTTCGACGGAGCCTGCGGCGAAGGTGCCGGCGGGAAGCGGCAGGTTTATGACTGGCCGGCCTTTTTCGCCCTGTGCAAGACGCTCCAGCCGAACGCCGTCACGTTTGGCGACGGTGGAACGTGGGTTCGCTGGGTCGGCAACGAACTCGGTGTCGCGGCCGAGAAAAACTGGGCGACCACCAAGAGCGACGTCGTTCGCTTTCCCGGCGACGCCGGGGCGGATACCGGACTTGGCGCGGAAGCGGCGGGGTGCGTGCTCATGGATGCCCTCCAGCATGGTTCGCCCGAGGGCGATGTCTGGTGCCAGACTGAAGTGGACGTCTCCATCCGCCCGGGTTGGTTCTATCATGAGGAGGAGGACGGCGCCGTTCGGAGCGTTGCGAATCTCGTTGAGCTATACCTGACGAGCGTCGGGCGCAACGCGCCGCTGCTTCTCAACGTGCCGCCGGACCGGGACGGTCGTTTCGCGGAGCCGGACGTGGCCGCGCTGGCGGGGTTCGGGCAGGCGCTGCGCACCGTGTTCGGCGAGGATCAGTTCGCGGACGCCCGGGTGAAGACGCCGGAGGATTTCGCCCGTGACGAAGGGCTCAAGGCCAAGGCGATCGACGACCATCACGGCACGATGGCGCGTTCGAAGCTCGAATTCGCGTTGCCGACGAAGCGCACGGTTTCCTTCCTCAAACTGGAGGAGCCGATTGAATACGGCCAGCACATCGCCGGTTACAACGTGTTCGTGAAGAACGCGGCGGGC
Organism: uncultured Lentisphaerales bacterium; assembly: GCA_964451695.1. Lineage (GTDB taxonomy): Bacteria > Verrucomicrobiota > Kiritimatiellia > RFP12 > UBA3636 > JAAZAI01. Next base: position 1,552 of record CAYVJM010000249.1, read on the forward strand.
CGCTGGGAGTGGCTGGTGAGCGGGCGCACCATTGGCCTTTGCCGCATTCACCGGCTTTCCGTTCCCGTCGCGCTCGACGCCGTCCGCATTGAGTTCTGGAGCGCGCATCCCGGCGTTCCGGGTTGGGTGTCGGCCGTGTCGGCCTATTGAGCGCGCGCTGAAAACACCGTTGACCGCGCACGGTTTTCGATCAGCCACGCACAGAGAAGCGCCCCTGGAGCAGGGACGCCGCAAATCCACGCTCGAATCGGCGTCGAAGCCCCGTCATCGCGTGAAGCGGATGCGGGGGTCGATGAGGACGTAGCAGAAGTCCGAGAGAATTTGGCCGAGGAGTCCGAGGATCGAGGTCAGGGAGAGGATGGCCATGAACACCGGGTAGTCGCGGCCGCCGATCGCCTCGAGGGAGAGCAGACCCATGCCGGGGATTTCGAAGACCTTCTCGATGATGACGGAGCCGGCGAACATCACAGTCAGGATGCCGCCGAAGCCCGTCGCAATCGGGATGAGCGAATTGCGCAGCGCGTGACCCCAGACGGCGCGGCGGCGGGTCGCCCCCTTGGCAAGCACGGTGCGCACGTAGTCCGCGCCCATCTGGTCGAGGAGCGAGTTCTTCATCAGCAGCGTGAGCATGGCGAAGTTGCCGGCGACGTAGCAGGCGACGGGCAGCGCGAGGTGCCAGAGGCGGTCCACGAAGCGCGCCCCCGACGGCAAAAACTCCGCACCCTCCGAAGCGACGCCCCCGAGCGGAAAGACATCTCCGAGCGAATCCACCGTGCCGCAGAGCAGCATCTTGAGCACCATGCCCAGCGCGAAGGGCGGGATGGCATAGCCGATGAAGACGGCGGCCGAGGAGGCGAAGTCGAAGCGCGTGCCGTGGCGCAGCGCCTTGGCGATCCCGAGCGGGACGCAGACGAGATAGCTCAGCAGGAACCCCGTCACGCCGAACACGAGCGACACGGGGATGCGCGCCGCGATGAGCTGCCAGGCGCTCTTGTCCGTGTACTGGTACGACTTCATCGCCAGGCCGAGACGTTCGTCCACGAGCCAGTGCTTGTATCGCACGTGGAGGGGCAGATCGAAGCCGTAGTGCTTCATCAGATCCCGGCGCATCGCCTCGGTGACGCTGGCGGCGCCGCCCTTCGCCGCGGACGTCGCGGCGGCGCCCTCGGCGCCCATGAGACCGCGCATCTGGAGGAGGCGCTGCTCGACGGGGCCGCCGGGGACGAACTGGGTGAGGGCGAAGCAGACGAGGGTGATGCCGAGGAAGGTCGGCACCACGAGCAGAAGCCTTCTGAGGAAGTACTTCAGCATCGCCCGTTCGCCGCTACTTGCCGGCGAGGATGCGCAGCGCCTCGAGGTAGCGATCGCGCGTCTTCATCACGATGTCGTCGGGGAGCGTCGGCGCCGGCGGGTTGTGGTCGAAGGCCACGCTGTCGAGCCAGTCGCGCACGAACTGCTTGTCGAGGCTCGGCGGGTTGGAGCCGGTCTTGTACTCGGCGGCGGGCCAGAAGCGCGAGGAGTCGGGCGTGAGGACTTCGTCGCCCAGGACGAGCGTGCCGTTCGCGTCCGTGCCGAACTCGAACTTCGTGTCGGCGATGATGATGCCGCGCGTGGCGGCGTATTCGGCGGCGCGCGTGTAGAGCTCGAGCGTGTAGGCGCCGAGCTTGGCGGCAAGCGACTTGCCGACGCGCTTTTCGAGCTCCTCGACGGTGATGTTCTCGTCGTGCTGGCCCTGCTCGGCCTTCATGGAGGGGGTGAAGAGCGGCTGGTCCAGCTTGGCGGCCTTTTCGTAGCCGGGGCGGAGCTTCTGGCCGCAGACCGTGCCCTGCTTCGCGTATTCAGCCCAGCCGGTGCCGACGAGGTAGCCGCGCGCGATGCACTCGGCGGAGGCCATCTTGAGCTTCTTGACGATCATCGAGCGGCCGTCGAGGTCCGCGCGGTGCCTGCGGAGGATTTCGGGGTACTTCGACACGTCGGCGGTGACGAGGTGGTTGGGGATGTTTTTGAAGAAGTCGAACCAGAAGAGGCTGAGCTGGGTGAGCACGCGGCCCTTGTCGGGGATGCCGTTGGGCATGACGCAGTCGAAGGCGCTGATGCGGTCGGTGGCGACGAAGAGGAGGGAGTCGCCGAGGTCGTAGACGTCGCGGACCTTGCCGCGGACGGGCGGCTGGAGTTCGGGGATGGCGCTTTGGAGCAGGGCGTGGTTCTTGTCGTATTTCATGGGG
>CAYVJM010000250.1:0-3774 GCA_964451695.1 uncultured Lentisphaerales bacterium
AGTACGTCCGCTCATTGCCATGGACGGATCGGGGAGCAAAACGGAGATGCGCCCGAAAAAACGAAGATGAAGACGGTTCCCTTGAACGCTCGCGCAGCAATGTGCTAGAATGCAACTTTCGAAAGACGCCTCCATGTCGGCGGCGTCAAGAGCCATCGGTTTTTCGCGACATGGATCTTTTTCGACGCATCGACATCCTCCTTTCGACGCTGGCGCTCGCGATCGCCGCGCCGCTCGCAGGCGCGGCGACCTTGCGTGCGGAGGTCAGTCCCGACACGGTCTACCTCGGGGACGCCTTCACCCTCGCCGTCACGCTCGACGCCGCCGCAGCGCCTGCGTCAGCGCCGTCGATCGCCAACGCCTCCGGGTGCGCGATCAGCGCGCCGCAACTGCTCAACCAGTCGATCCGTCGCGCCCCCATCATCAACGGCAAGCGCACCGAGGACGTCGTCGAGCGCGTGTCGTGGATTTACGCCGTCCGCCCCGAGACAGCCGGCGTCCTGGCGCTGGGCGAGGCCAGCCTCGAGGTCGACGGCAGGCGCCTGACGACCCGGATTCCGGACGTGAAGGTCGTCGGGCCCGAACCCCAGCCCTGGGCGCGTGTGGCGCTCTCCGCAAGCCGCGCCGTCGTGCTGCTGGAGGAGACGTTCGACGTCGTCCTCGACGTGACGCTCGCGCGTCTCCCCGGCGACCATGCCGCGGCGAATCCCATCGCCGAGGGCGAAAACGCACCCCACCTCGACATTCCCCTTTTCATCGAAGGCGGCGTCGCCGGCTGCGCCTTCGGGCGCCCCCTCGACGGCTTTCTCGGCAGTCTGCTCGCGGAGCGTGCGGAGAGCGGCGGCTTCCGCATCAACGACTATTCCGCGCCAGCCCAGACGTCCCTTTTCGACCTCTTCGGCGGCCGCGCGCCCGCGGTGTTCCACCTCGAACGCACGGCGGTCGAGCTGGAGGGCCGCCCTGCCTGGCGCTACCGGCTGGCGTTTCCCTTCAAGGCCGTGGCGGAGGGGACGTGCCGCTTTCCGCCCGTGCGCTTCAAGGGCCACGTCTTCGTCGCGGACGCCGCCGATGCGCAACCCAAGCCCCAGGTCGTCTTCGCCGTCTCCGAGCCGCTCACCGTCGCGGTGACGTCGCCCCCCGCCGAGGGGCGCCCGGTCTCGTTCATCGGTTCGCTCGGCACGCGGATGGAGGCGGCCGTCTCCCTCGACGTCCAGTCCTGCAACGAAGGCGATCCGATCAAGCTGGCGCTCGACATCGTCGGCGACCAGACGCTCACGAACATGAAGGCGCCGCGGATCTTCGAGAACACCGCCATGGCCGAGCGCTTCCGGGGCTATGGCGACGTCGGCGCCGAGCCGATCGCCGCCGGGATGCGCTACATCTACAAGATCCGGCCGATCACAAGCGGCACGATCGAGGTGCCCGTCCTCGAACTCGCCTTCTTCAACACCGACCGGCGCGAATACGAAATCGTCCGCACCGCTCCGGTTCCGCTGCGCGTCAACCCCGCCGCCCAGCTCGATCCCGACGCGATCTACGGCATCGCCACGAACGCCGCCCGCGCGAGCTTGTCCGTTGAAGCGGATCTCGTCCCCTCCGCGCTGACGCTGGCTCCCGCGCCCGCGACGTCCTCCCGCATCCGGGGGCGCGGCGCCTGGCTCGCGGTGCTCGCGGCGCCGCCCGCCTTCGTCGCCCTCGTCGCGGCGTTCTTCGCGTTCTGGCGCCGCCGGCGGGCAATGGGCGCCATGCTGCGCCGCCGTTCCGCGCGGGGTCGCGCCACGCGCCGCATCCTCCACGCGAAGACGCCGCAGGGCGTGATGGACGCCGTCGGGGTCGTCCTGCGCGATCGGTTCGGCGAGCGCGGCGCCGGCTTCACGCCCGCAGACGTCCATGCGATCCTGTTGCGGCAGGGTGCGGACTCCGCCACCGCCGAGGAGATCGCGCGGCTCTTGCAGGAGGTCTTCAACTCCGGCTTCACGCCGGGCGGCGACCCGGCGGGGACGGTGGCGAAGCGCCGCGCGCGCCTCGCCGAGATGTTCGCCGCGCTCAAGACGGTGGCGCTGGTCTGCCTCCTCGGCGGGCTGGCGCCGTCGGCTGAAGGCGCCGACGCATCGGCTTCGTTCGCCTGGCGGCAGGCCGCGTCCGCCGCGGCCCAGGCGCAGCGGCCCGAGGAGTTTCGTCGCGCCGCCATGCTCTACCGCGAGCGGGTCGACGGCAACGGCCCGAATGCCTCCGCGCTCTACAACTACGGGACGCTGCTCCTCCTCGCGGAACATCCGCGGGAGGCGTTCGACGCGCTGTCGCGCGCGGAGGCGCTGCTGGGCGCGACGCCCGAGATCGAAAACAACCTTGCCCTCGCCTGGACGGCGTCGCGTCGGAGCGGCGATGACGGGGCGGTGGCGGGGCAGGGTGGAGACGCCGCTGCGAACCTGCCCTGGTACCGGGTGCCGCTCTTTTGGCACTACCGCGCGCCCCTGCACGTCCGCGTCGAAGGTTTCGTGGCCGCCTGGTGGGTGCTCTGGGCGGGCGTGCTGCTGCGGCGGCTGCGACTGCGGCGGACGGGCGCGGCGGTGGCCTTGGCCGCCGCCGTCGTCGCGGCCTTGCTTGCCACCAGCGTCGTGGCCAGCCACCGCATCTTGGCGGCGCCGATCCCGGACGTGCCGGAGGCGGACGCGGGAGAGGGAGGACCGACGCGATGAGCCGATGGATGGGCAGATTGTTTAGGATCGCCGTCGCGCTGGGCGCTGCGGCGGCGCGCGCGCAGCAGGCGCCGCCCGCCCCCGAGGTCGCGTTCGCCATCGTCCCGGAGCAGCCGCGCTACTACGCGGGGCAGACGGTCGCCGTGAACATCGCCGTCGAGCTGGGCGAGGCGGATCTGGCCGGCGGGATCGACATCGACGGCCTGCCCGACGCCGGCGTCGTCCAGATGGGGCGCTTCCGCCAAGTCGATGCCGGGAGTCCGCGGAAGCTGGCCTTCACGACGGACGCCGTGCTGCTCCAAGCGGGCAAGGCCGTCTTCGCGCCGGTGCTCAGCGGACAGCTCGCCGTGCGGCTGGGGGGCGCGGGGTTCCCGGTGAGGCGGATTTTCTCGTTTCGCGCGCCGGCCCGGGTGCTGGAGCTCGACGTGCTGGCGCCGCCGTTGGAGGGGCGTCCGCCGAACTACTGCGGCGCGGTCGGCGCGTTCAGACTGTCGGCGACACTGTCGCCGACGACGTGCGCGGTGGGCGATCTGCTCAACCTGAAGTGGTCGCTGCTGGGCAAGGGGGCGGTGGACGACGTCTCCGGCGTCTCCTACCATCCGGGGGCTGACTTCAGGGTGTATCCGCCGAAGGCGACGACGCGCGACAACGGCGTGGCGTCGTTTGCGCAAGTGATCATTCCGACGTCGACGAACGCGACGCGGGCCGCCGCGCTCGAAGTCGCGGTGTTCAATCCCGTCGCGGGGGCGTACGAGACGCTCGTGGCGGGTCCCTTCGCGATCCGGGTGTCGGAGCGGGTGGTCGAGGCTGGCGCGACGAACGCGCCGCCGCCTTTTGTGGCCCCGATGGAGGTCGCGGCGGCGAACGGCGGGGAAGCGGTCCGCGGCGAACCCGAGGCTCGAGGCCTCGCGTGGCTGATGGGCCGGCGCCGCGGTCCTGTGGCGACGATGGAAGTCGACTCGCGGGCGCGGCTCTGTCCCGACCCGGTCTCGCGGGCGCTCTTCGACATTCCGGCCGGGGCGCAGGTCGAGCTGCGCGAACGGGGCGATCAGGAGGCCGGCATGATGGACGAAGA
>CAYVJM010000251.1:0-3762 GCA_964451695.1 uncultured Lentisphaerales bacterium
AGTTGGCGCCGGCCATGAAGCCAAAGTTGGTGCCGCCATGGAACATGTAGAAGTTGACGGAGGCGCCAGCGGAAAGCATGGCGTCGAGCTCGGCCGCGACATTGTCGGCGGAGCGGACGTGGTGGATTTCCTTCGGGTCCCAGTGGTCGAACCATCCGCACCAGAATTCGCCGCACATCAGCGGACCGGTCGGCTGGTGTTCGCGGAGCTTGGAAAAGGCCTCGACGGCGCGGGAACCGAAATTGGCGACCTTCAGGATGTCCGGCAGGGAGCCGCCGCGCAGCATGAGGTCGGACGGGCCGTCGGAGGTGAAGAGCAGGCAGTCGCCGCCCCGGCGGCGCAGGCCGTCGGCGAGGTGGCGGAGGTAGGTCTTGTCGTCGCCGTAGCTGCCGTATTCGTTTTCGACTTGGAGGGCGACGATGGGCCCGCCGCGGGAGGCCATGAGGGGGGCGAGTTGGGCCATGAGCGCGTCGAGAAAGCGATCGACGGCGGCGAGGAAGGGGGGATTGGCGCAGCGCAGGCGCAAGGCGGGATCGCGGAGCAGCCATGCGGGGAAACCGCCGAGGGACCACTCGGCGCAGATGTACGGGCCGGGCCGCACGATGACGTTCAGGCCGAGCTCGCCGGCGAGCCGGACGAAGGCTGCGAGGTCGAGGCCGCCCGAGAAATCGAACTCGCCGGGGCGCGGCTCGTGGCGGTTCCAGGCGACGTATGTCTCGAGGGTGTTGAGCCCCATCTCCTTCATCTTGAGGAGGCGGTCGCGCCAGTACTCCGGCACGACGCGAAAGTAGTGCATGGCGCCGCTGAGCAGGCGCACGGGGCGACCGTTCTGGACGAAAGCGTCGCCGCGGATCGACAGGCTGCGGTTCATGGTCGAGTCCTCCATGGGGATAGGCGAGGCTACCAGGCGCTGACGCAGTCCTCGACGATCTGCTCGGCGAGTTCCTCGGCCGCGCGGGGGAGGCAGCGCTGGCGGGCGGTGATCACGTCCGTGCCGCGCACGAACGTGTCGTCGCCCTCGCGCACCGCCTGCATGACGATCGCCTTGTCGGGATCGTCGGCGTTGAGGTCGGTGAACGTGCTCTGGGCGCGCAGGACCATGCGATACTCTTCGGAAAGCGTGCTCTTGCCGCGGTTGTAGCGGATGGAGTCCTGGCGGTAGCCGACGACGACGACGTCGAGGCGCGAGGCCGCGCGGTCTTCGGGCACGATGCGCAGCGTGCCTTCGCGCTGGATTTCCTTGATGAGCGCCTTGGTGAGCTCGATTTCGACGCCGGGCTGGCCGGATTCGTTGCGCACGGTGGGCACGTGGACGTCGCGGAGCCGCTCGGAAATCGTCGTGCCGAGCTGGTAGTGGCCGCAGCCGGAAAGAGCCAGCAGCGCGGCGGCCAGAAGAAGAGGGGTGCGAAGGATCGGGGTCATGGGGCCTCCTGTTTTCAGTCAAGTGGACTACGGGGCGGGCGCGGACGGCGCAGCGGCGACGGCGGTCTGGAGCTCGACGACGCGGCGGCGGACCCAGTCGCTCTGGGCGGATGCCGGACACGTCACGAGAAACTGCTCGTAGGCGACGAGGGCGGCCTTGGGGTTGTCGCGGATGCGGTCGTAGAACTCGGCGCGCTCGAAGAGCATCGCGGCGCGGCGGCGGGAAAGCTCGGCGATCTGCTTCGAGGCCTCCACGGCCATCGGGTGCGCGGCGTCCTCGTGGTAGGCGCGCGAGAGGGCGGCCAGCGCGTGGTTGAGCGAACGCTCGTCGCGCGGATAGCGCTCGGCGATGCGGAAGCGGCAGGCCGCGGCGCGGAAGAGCGCGTCGAGGCGCAGATCGCTGTCCGGGTAGCGGCTGGCCAGCGCGTCGTAGGCGACGATCGCCTCGGGGTCCATCTTCTCGGACTCGTAGGCGGCGCCTTCGAGCATCAGGCATTCGGGGGCGCGCCGCCATTCGGGCGCGTTGCCGACGATGTGGCGGAACATGGAGGCGACGAGTTCGACATCCGGGGAGGAGAACCAGCCGCTCCCGAGCTTGTCGCGCAGGGAATTGGCCACGGCGAACTGCTGCTCGACGACCTGCTGGTAGCCGAGGCCGGCGACTTTCGCGCCGCTGGCGTAGTGCTCGATGAAGTACTGGTATTCGCGAAACGCGGCGGCGAGGTTGCCGGCCGTCTCGTGAAGGGCCGCGACGCCAAGCTGCGCCTCGGCGGCCTCCGGCGCGTCGCCCCATTCGTGGACGAGGGCGTCGAAGGCCTTGCGGGCGGCGCGCTGGCGCCCGGACTTCTCAAGCCTGCGCGCGAGGGCGAGCTGCGCCGCGGGCGCGTCCGCGTCCGGCCGGCCGAACCAGAAGCGCGGTTCCTTCAGGTCGGGCGCCGCCGCCTCGTCCCGGTCGGTCGCCGCATAGTCGTCGGCGTCGCCGGAAGCGCCGCGCGCCGCCGGCGCGCCGGAACGCGCCCACGCGCCGCACGGAAGGCACAGCAGGCCGACGGCCACCGCCGCGAACAGACTGCGCCCCGCCGGGAATGCTCTTGATTCTGAAGCCCTGTTTTTCATATACTCGAACGTCGTTGACAACGAATGGCCCGCCTGCACCGGCGGCGTGTCCGCACACGCCCGGCGACAGCCCAAGAGACTACCAAAAACACGGAAGACTTGAAACATGAAAAAGGTCCTCATCCCGACCAAGCTCGACGCCGTCGCGTCCGAAATTCTCAAGCGCCACGGCGGCTATGCCGTCGTCCAGGACGCGAAGACCCCACTCCCCGAGCTGGCCGCCGCGCACCCGGACGCCTACGCCATCATCGTCCGCAGCGAGAAGGTCACGCCCGAGATCATGGATCTGCTCCCCCGTCTGAAGGTCGTCGTCCGCGCCGGAGCCGGCTATGACAACATCGACGTCAAGGCGGCGCGCAAGCGCGGCATCGACGTCATGAACACGCCCGGAGCCAACGCCAACGCCGTGGCCGAAGAGGTCGTGGCCCTCATGCTGGCCGATGCGCGCCATATCATCGCGGCGGACGCCTCGACGCGCGCCGGCGGCTGGGAGAAGAACAAGTTCATGGGCCGCGAGGTCACCGGCAAGACCGTCGGCATCGTCGGCCTCGGCAATATCGGCCGCCTCGTCGCCAAGCGCCTCGAAGGCTTCGAATGCCGCATCCTCGGCTACGATCCGCTCATCCCCGTCGACCGCGCCGACCAGCTCGGGATCCAGAGCGCCGACCTCGAGACGATCTTCCGCGAGGCAGACTACGTGACCCTCCACATCCCGGAGAACAGCGAGACGCGCGGCTGCGTGGGCGAGAAACTCCTCGGCCTCATGAAGCCCGGCGCCACCCTCGTCAACTGCGCCCGCGCCGGCATCGTCGACGAAGCCGCGCTGCGCGCCGCCAAGGCCGCCAAGGGCATCCGCTTCCTCAACGACGTCTATCCCAAGGACGCCGAGGGCCCCAAGTCCGTCGCCGACATCGCCGACATCCTCATGCCCCACCTCGGCGCCAGCACGGTCGAGGCCAACGAGAACGCCGCCCGCCGCGCCGCCGAGGAGCTGATCGACCTCGACGAGAAGGGGGTCACGAGCTTCATCGTCAACCGCGACATCCCCCAGGGTCTCGACCCCTCCTTCTGCGACCTCGCCTGCACCCTCTCCGCGCTCGCGCGCGGTCTCCTGGGCAAGTCGGCCGCCATCAACCGCATCGAGACGAGCTTCTACGGCAACCTCGCCCAGTACGACAAGTGGCTCATGCTCTCCCTGCTCAGCGGCATCTGGGAGGACATCGA
>CAYVJM010000252.1:0-3752 GCA_964451695.1 uncultured Lentisphaerales bacterium
CGTGTCGAAGTAGCCTTGGGTGCGAGACGATGACGAATTCTGCGGCAAATTCTGCCTTGATTTGCCCTGTGGAATAGTCCAGAATGAGTTGAATCCAAGCCCGAGGCCCGATGCCGGGGGCTGGAGTCAACAACAAGAAGGAGTTTTTCCATGGCGAAGCAGTACCGAGTCGCCGCGCAGATGTACGGGATGCGCGATGCCCGATGCCGGGGGCTGGAATCAACAACAACAAGGAGTTTTTTCCATGGCGAAGCAGTACCGAGTCGCCGCGCAGATGTTCGGCATGCGCGATTTCACCAAAACCCCCGCGGACATGGCCACCACGATCAAGCGGGTCAAGAAGATGGGCTACGACTATCTCCAGATCTCCGGCTTCGGCCCGATCGAGGCCGACGAACTTCGCAAGATCTGCGATGGCGAGGGCGTCAAGGCCATCGGCGCGCATGTCGGCCTGCCGCTGTTCCGCGCGGACGAGAAGAAGGTGATCGCCGACTGCAACGCCTGGGGCATCCAGTACGTCGCGATCCCCTGGCTGCCGCGCGCCGACTTCAAGACGCTGGAGGACTGGAAGAAGCTCTTCAAGGAGTTCGAGGGCTACGCCAAGCGCTTCGCCAAGGCGGGCATCGTCGTCCAGTACCACAACCACGCCTTCGAGTTCGAGAAGTTCGGCATCAAGAACGGCAAGGGCGGCAAGACGATCCTCGACATGCTCTACGCCGGCACGAAGGTCCTCCAGGCCGAGCCGGACTTCGGCTGGATCGCCCGCGGCGGCGCCAACCCCGTGCTGTGGGCCAAAAAGCTCAAGGGGCGCATCGACCAGGTCCATCTCAAGGACTGGGGCATCGTCGACGACAGGCCTGAGTTCCGCGCCGTGGGCGAGGGATCGATCGACTACCCCGCCGTCATCAAGGCGTGCAAGGCCTCGGGGACGAAGGACTTCATCGTCGAGCAGGACACCTGCGTCGTCACGAAGGACCCGTTCCTGAGCTATTCGATCAGCCGCGCCAACCTGAGGGAGATGGGGCTGTAGCCAGAAACGAGGCCGGGCCAGGACCGCGCCGCCGCGAGAAACGCCGCACATGAGACTCGTCACCCGATATCTGCTGAAGGCGTTCATGGGGCCGTTGCTGCTCTGCCTCGTTTCGTTCAACGCCATCTTCATCATCTTCGACCTCTTCGACCACCTCTCGCGCTTCATCGACGCGAAGGTGCCGATCGCGACGGCGCTACGCTACTACGCGGGCCTCGTCGCGATGTACTCGGCTTGGTTCGTGCCGGCCTCGTGCCTGCTGGCCACGCTCTACACGATGTGGCAGCTTTCGCACCACAGCGAGCTGACCGCAATGCGCGCCAGCGGCATCAGCTTCGTGCGGATGACGCTGCCCTTCTTCTGCGTCGCCATGCTCATGGGCCTGCTGACGTTCCTGAACGCGGAGTATGTCGTTCCCGAGGCCGGCACATGGTCTGAACGCCTGAAGGAGGCCTCCTTCGAGGAGACCGCCCCGGGCGATCGCGAGAAGAAGAACTTCCAGTACACCCAGACGGTCGGCGCCGCGAAGTCCGGGGAACCGGTCGTCCGGCGCACCTGGCAGTTCGCCGCCGTCGACCCCTCGACCGAAGCCACGATGGCCCGGCCGACGGGCGCCGTCTTCGTCACCCAGGAGGTCGACGGCGTCGACGTCTGGGGCTGGCGCGCGAAGAAGGCCGAATACCTCGACGGCGTCTGGTGGTTCCACGAGCCCGAACGGATCGCCTTCGACGTGGACGGCCAGATGCTGCCACGCCAGCCCGACGAACCGGCCACGGTTTCGCTGCTGCCGATGCACGACCTGACCGAGACGCCGCGGGCGATGATGCTCGAGCAGCGCCCATGGGAGTTTTTCTCGCTCGCGGACATGCTCCTCTACCTGCGGGCGAAGAAGATCGACGCCGCCGAGAAGTGGTACGAGCTCTGGTACCGCATCGCCGCGCCCTGGGCCTGCGTCGTGATCACGCTCTTCGCCATCCCCGCCGGGATCAGCACGGGGCGGCAGAGCGTCATCAAGGGCGTCATCCTCGCCCTCGCCGCCTTCTTCAGCTTCTACGCGCTGACGCTCGTGCTGAAGTTCTTCGGGCACCATGGCTGGTGTCCGCCCGCGCTTGCCGCGCTGCTCCCCAATCTCGTCTACCTGTGCATCGGCTCCGCGATGTACCGCAAGCTCACCTGACCCCCAATCCGAATCCACAGGAGGCTTCCATGTCCATGCTCACCGAAGTCATGCGCCAGGCCATCGCCGCCGGCGCCTCGGACATCCACATCAAGCGCGACCAGCCGCCCCTGTTCCGCATCGACAAGAAGCTCGCGCCAGGCCCCTTCGAACCCATTGCCGTGGAGCAGATCCGCGCGATCGTCGCCGAAATCATCCCCACCCACCTGCGCCGCGACTTCGACGTGCGCCACGAGGTCGACTTCTCCTACAAGGAGGATGGCGTCGGCCGCTTCCGCGTGAGTCTCTTCGCCGGCGAGGGCAGTCCCGTGCTGGCCATGCGCTACGTCAAGGGCGTCATTCCCGCCCTCGAGGATCTCAACCTCCCGCCCGTCCTCGACCGCCTCGTCGAAGAGCGCGCCGGCATCGTCGTGCTCTCCGGCACGACGGGTAGCGGCAAGTCCACCACCCTCGCCGCGCTCATCGAACAGATCAACCAGCGCTTCCGCCGCCGCATCGTGACGATCGAGGATCCGATCGAATACGCCTTCGTCGACAAGCTCAGCGCCATCACGCAGCGCGAAGTCGGCCTCGACACGGAGTCGTTCCCCGCGGCGCTGCGCCACGTCCTGCGGCAGGATCCCGACGTCGTGCTCATCGGCGAGATGCGCGACGTGGACAGCGTCCGCACCGGGATCACCGCGGCCGAGACGGGCCACCTCGTCTTCACGACGCTCCACTCCGGCACCGCCGCGGCCGCCGTGCCCCGTCTCCTCGACATGTTCCCCGTCGAGGAGCAGGAGCAGGTGCGCATGGCGCTGGCCAACAACCTCTGCGCCATCGTCTGCCAGCGCCTCGTGCCTTCCATTGGCGGCGGCATCATCCCCGCCGCCGAGATCATGTTCAGCACGCCCACCGTCAAGAAGCTGATCATGAAGAACCAGCTCAACCTCCTCGGCGCGGCCATCGAGACCGGCGGCGAGCACGGCATGCAGAACTTCAACCAGGCGCTCTACCAGCTCATCAAGGGCGGCGTTGTCTCCGAAACCGTCGGCATGCGCTTCGCCACGAACCCCGAGTCCCTCCAGATGAACCTGCGCGGCATCTTCCTCGACGAAGGCCGCAAGATCCTCTCGTCGCTGTAGCGCTACCGCACGCGGATGCGCGGCGAGCCGGCGGCGGTGATGCGGCCGATGGCTCGGGCGGCGGCGACGCCGGAGGCATGGAGATCGGACAGAACGGCGGTTGCGCGGTCGGCGGGAACAGCCATCAGCAGGCCTCCGGAAGTTTGGGCGTCGTAGAGTATCGCCTGCTGCTCGGGACCGAGATGCTTGGCGAACGCCACTTCGCCTGCGACAAAGGATGCGTTGCGCTCGTTGGCGCCGCTGTAAATGCCCGCTTTGGCGTAGTCCGCCACGTCGGGCAGAAGCGGCAGCGAGTCGAAGTCGATTTCCGCGCCACTCGCGCTTTCCATCATCATGCGACAGAGATGTCCGAGGAGCCCGAATCCTGTGATGTCGGTACAGGCTCTGACGCCATGCCGGTTCATGACTTCCGCCGCCGTCT
>CAYVJM010000253.1:0-3748 GCA_964451695.1 uncultured Lentisphaerales bacterium
GGGTCTACTTCGACCTGGGCGTCCGCGAGCAGGACTACCGGGGCATGATCAAGTTCAAGGGCGAGGCGTAGGCCTCGGAAAGGAGCAGTTCAGATGGGCGTGAAATACATCCAGACGGGCGATTCGGTGGACTACGTCCCCGGCGCGGACGTGCAGTCGGGCGACGTGGTCGTCCAGGGGGCCCTGGTGGGCGTGGCGAAGCTCGCCATCAAGGCGGGCCGGCTCGGCGCGCTGGCGGTGACCGGCCTCTTCGACTTCCCCAAGGCGAGCGGCACGGGCGCGGCCATCGCCGCGGGCGCGGCCGTGCGCTGGAACGCCACGGCCGGCGTGGCGACGACGGCGGCCGACGACGGCGGGACCCCGGCCACGGCCTATCCGGCCATCGGCAAGACCGTCAAGGCCGCGGCGGACGCGGACGCCACCGTGCGCGTCCTCCTGGCGCAATAGGGAGGCGACGCCGTGGTCGATGTTCTGCAGAGGGGGTCGGACTGGCTGGAGCGGATGCGCCTCGCGCATCTCTCCAGCCCGGCCGAGTACCGCCGGACGTCCGGCACGGTCGCGATCCGGGCGACCTGCGGCAGAACCGCCCCGGAGTTCGCCGGGGACGCCGGGCCCTCCATCGGCGCGCACGGATGGGACTTCCTGGTCGCGGCCTTGGAACTGGGCGCGCCGCCCGAGCCGGGCGACGAGATCGTCTTCCAGGGGCGACGCCACGAGGTCATGGACATTCCGGGCGAAGGATGCTGGCGGTGGAGCGACCCCTTCCGCCGCACCTACCGGATTCACACCAAGGACACGGGGTCGGACGCATGAGCGGCTCGACGAACTGAGGAGACGGACCGATGAACAATCCAATCATGCGGCGATTCGAGGTGACATCCGCCTACCGGCCGCTTTCAGACCGCAGGATGGTGGCCTCGACCACGATATCCTGCCCGCCGGACAACGCCCAGAGCGTCTTCTTCCTCGGCGACGACGGATCGGACGTGCCCTGGGTGCCGGGCGAATGGCACGACTTCTGGAACGTCGACCTCAACGAGATCATGGTCAAGGGAACGCCGGGCGACATCGTCACCGTCGTGGGAGGGACTTGGTAATGCCATACGGAGGCGCAATTCATTCCACGGTCCAGGCCGACCTCGCGCAGGTCGACGTGGACGCCATCGTCCAGGGGATCGCCGGCGAGGACGCCAGGACGCTCGCCGACCTCGAAAGCCGCCTGCGCTCCGTCGAAGACATGCTCTTCGGCACGTCGAGCAGCGTCCTCGGCAGCATGGAGTCCTCGCTGCGGTACGGCCTGCTCGACGCATTCGGCGCCGACCCCTATCTGGAGCGGATCGAATCCGACCTGAACTACTACAACAACGATCCCGTCGGATACCAGCCCATGCTGCAGAGCATCAACAACCTGCTTCAGGGAATGATCCTAAGTTCGCTCTACGACCTGAACACCTATCAGCCGTGGATGCAGAAGATCGACCAGTCGCTGGAGATAAACCTCTCCGACTGGGATCTGGGCCTGCCCTGGCTGAGCCGCCTTTTCGACGAGGTCGCGGCGCTCAACGCCGTCCTCGCCGACGTCCACGATCCCGCGCAGCATGCGCTGCGCACCGTCTAGTCCGAAAGGAAACCGCAAACGCCATGAAACTCGAATTCAAAGTCGCCTCCGTCGACGGGAAGAAGACGCTCGTCGTCAACGGCCGCACGCTGCTGGACAAGCGGCAGGTGTCCGAGCAGATCGCCCGGCTCCAGGAACGGGAAACCCAGACTCTTCCCGCGATGCGGACGAAACTCGACGCCAAGGAGATGCTCGCCCGCGCCCAGGCCGCCATCGACCAGCAGATCGCCGAGGCCGCGCAGACCCGGGGCCAGCTTGAAGCCGTCCTCAAGGAGCTGGACTGACCATGTCGACGATCATCGAGCTCGCGGACGCCGTGGCGCACGAGATCAACTCCGCGCCCGAGGGATGGTTCGGAGCGCCCCTGGCCGCCGCGCGGCAGGTGCTCCCCGCCCACCGGCTCGAGGATCTCGCGGATCTGCGCGTCACCGTCGTCCCGAAGAGCGTCGAGAGCAGCGGCTCGTCCCGCGCGCTGACCCGCCTCGACTGGCGCATCGACGTGGGCGTGCAGAAGAAGCTCGGGCGCGACATCGAGTCCGAAGTGGACGGCCTCTGCGCGCTGGTCGAGCGCCTCGGCAGCTTCCTGCGCCGCCGTCCGCTCGAGCGCATGCCGCTCGCGGCCTGGACCGACCTGCAGAACGACCCGGTCTACGCGCCGGAGCATCTCGCCGAACACCGCGTGTTCACCAGCGTCGTCACACTGACCTACCGGGCGCTCCTATGATCGACATGCGCATCACGCAGCTCTTCTTCGACCGCGAGGCCGTGGCCCGGCGCATGGACGCGGCCACGCGCAAGGCGCTCTCGCGCTTCGGCGCCTTCGTCCGGCGCACGGCGCGCAACAGCATCCGCAGCCGCGAGCGGGCCGCGCCCCCCGGGTCGCCCCCGAGCTCGCACAACGGGCTGCTGAAGAAGTTCATCTTCTTCGGCTACGACCCCGGCGCGCGCAGCGTCGTGATCGGCCCGGGCGCGGCGACGCCCCGTCGCTGCTGGAGCACGGCGGCAGCACGACGCTCGCCCGGCCGGAGGGCCGCAGGCACGTCACGTACCTGGCGCGGCCCTTCATGGGACCCGCCTTCGAAAAGGAAATTTCCGGTCTGCCCGCCCTGTGGCGCGGCAGCGTCAAATAAGGAGGTCTGAACATGTCACAGGAATTCGCGCTGGGAATGAACGCCAAGCTCTACTTCGGAGCGGCCGGCGCACCGGCTACAACCGAAATGACGAACGTCCGCGACGTCACGCTCACCCTCGAGGCGGGCGAGGCGGACGTGACGACGCGCGCCAACCAGGGCTGGCGGGCGACCGCGCCGACGCTGCGCGAGTGCTCCGTCGAGTTCGAGATGGTGTGGAATCCGGGCGATGCGGGATTCACCGCGCTCAAGACGGCGTTCCTCGCCTCCTCGCTCGTGGCGCTGAAGGTCCTCGACCAGACGGGCGGCCAGGGGCCGGACGGCGACTTCTCCATCACCTCCTTCAGCCGCAACGAGGCGCTCGAGGAGGCCATCACCGTCAACGTCACCGCCAAGCTCGCGGTCTTCCGCGGCTGGTCCACCGGAGCCTAGGCCGATGAAGACGTTCAACGACGCGACGGGAAGGACGTGGCGGATCTCGCTCACGCTGGGATCGGCCATGACGGTCAAGGCGAAGCTCGGCATCGATCTGCTCCAGCCCGAGGCGGGCGATCCGCCGCTGCTGACGCGGCTCGGGACCGACGAGATGCTCCTGGGCGAAGTGCTCTGCGCCATGCTGGAGTCGCAGTTCGAGACGGCGCGCGCGACCGAGGAGGACGTGCGCGCGAGCTTCGACGGCGCCACGCTGCTCGCGGCGCAGAAGGCGTTCTACGACGAGCTCGTGGATTTTTTCCGCTCCCGGGGCCGGCTCGACCGCTCGAAGGCCGTGGCCAAGCAGTCGGCCCTCGTCGAGGCGGCGGTGCGGACGGTGGAGGCCAGGATCGACGCGATAGACGTCGACGAGCAGATCCGGCTCGCAGATCCCGGGGCGACGAGCGATGGGCGGACATCTGGCGGATGGCCGGAGCCGTCGGCGTCGACCCAGCCCCCCTGACGCTGAGGCAGCTGCTCTGGATGGCCGAGGGCCTGGGGCGCGAGCGGTGGGCGCACACGTCGCTGA
>CAYVJM010000254.1:0-3734 GCA_964451695.1 uncultured Lentisphaerales bacterium
TGACGACGTAGGGGATCTCGGTGATGATGATGCGCGCGTCGCCGCCGTTCTCGACGATCTCGGCGCGGCCGCGCACGCGGATGGCGCCGCGCCCGGTGCGGTACATGGAGAGGATGGGCTGGACGCCGCAGACGATGCCGGCAGTGGGGAAGTCGGGGCCCTTGACGAACTTCACCAGGTCGTCGACGGTGCAGGCGGGGTTGTCCACGAGGTAGACGACGGCGTCGCAGAGTTCGTTCAGGTTGTGGGGCGGGATGTTGGTGGCCATGCCCACGGCGATGCCGGTGGAGCCGTTGAGCAGGAGGTTGGGGACCTTGGAGGGCAGAACGAGGGGCTGGACGAGCGTCTCGTCGTAGTTGGGCCCCATGTCGACGGTCTCCTTCTCGAGATCTTCGAGGAGATCCTCGGCCATCTGGTGCATGCGCACTTCGGTGTAGCGCATCGCCGCGGCGCCGTCGCCGTCGATCGAGCCGAAGTTGCCGTGGCCGTCGACGAGCAGGTAGCGCATCGAGAAGGGCTGGGCCATGCGCACGATCGTATCGTAGATCGAGAAGTCGCCGTGAGGATGATACTTGCCCATCACGTCGCCGACGACGCGGGCGGACTTCTTGTGGGGCTTGTCGTGGGTGTTGCCCAGCTCGCTCATCGTGTAGAGGCAGCGGCGGTGGACGGGCTTGAGGCCGTCTCGCGCGTCGGGCAGGGCGCGCCCGACGATGACCGACATCGAGTAGTCGATGTAGGAGTTCTGCATCTCGTCTTCGACGTTGATCGGGGCGATGCCGGGCTCCGGCATCGCGGCCAGCGTCTCGTCGACTTCGGTCTCGGGAATCTTGTTCTCGTCTGACATGGGAAATTCCTGTTCTTCGGGGGATGGCGGCGGGGATGGGGCGCCTAGATGTCGAGGTTGTTGACCATGAGGGCGTGGTCTTCGATGAACTTGCGGCGCGGGGCGACCTCGTCGCCCATGAGCATGCTGAACATCTTGTCGGCCTCGACGGCGTCCTCGAGCACGACGCGCAGCATCTTGCGGTTCTTCGGATCCATCGTCGTCTCGAAGAGCTGGTCGGCGTCCATTTCGCCAAGACCCTTGTAGCGCTGGATGGTCAGGCCGCGGCGGCCGCGGTCGCGCACGATGCGGAGCAGCTCGATGAGCGAACTCACCGGCGTCTCGGCGCCGGTGGAATCGGCGAGAACGCCGATCTGGGCGCCGGTGCCGACGTACTGGCCGCGGGCGAAGCCGTAGACCTGGTGGAGCGTGTCCATCTGGCGGCGGAGCTGGGTGGCGGCGGCCATCTCCGTGCAGGAGTAGGCGGGGTTCTCCGGCTCGTCGAGATCCTCGATCGGGCACTGGAGCGCCTCGGCCGTGCGCGCCTTGAGGGCGTTCGCCTCGTCCCACGTGAAGACGTAGTGGGTCTCGGGGTTCCCGTCCACGTCGGTGATGACGCGGAAGTGGGGGAACTCGCCGGTCTCGGGGTTGCGCAGCGCGAAGAAACGGGCCACGTCCACGTGCTGCTTTTCCAGGCGCGTACAAAGCGATTCGGCGGCGGCGAGGATGTCCAGGAGCGGTGCCAGATCGCGGCCTTCGATGCGCCGTTCGCCGTCCATGAACGCGAAGGTGAAGTCCTCGCAGCCGAGCGTGAGCAGCTTGGCCGTGAGCTGGGCGTCGCTCTCGACGTACTCCTCGCGGCCCTTGCGCTTGACGAGGTAGAGCGGCGGCTGGGCGAGGTACACGTGGCCGCGCTCGATGAGCGGGCGCATCTGCCGGTAGAAGAACGTGAGCAGGAGCGTGCGGATGTGCGCGCCGTCCACGTCGGCATCGGTCATGATGACGACCTTGTGGTAGCGGATCTTGTCGGGATTGAAGTCGGCGCCGAGCCCGCCGCCCACGGCGGTGATGAGCGTGCGGATCTCCTGGTTGGCGAGCATGCGCTCCAGGCGCGCCTTCTCGACGTTGAGCACCTTGCCGCGCAGCGGCAGGATGGCCTGCGTGGCGCGGTCGCGGCCCTGCTTTGCGGAGCCGCCGGCCGAATCGCCCTCGACGAGGAAGAGCTCGGACTTCGCGGGATCGCGGCAGGAACAGTCCGCCAGCTTGCCGGGCAGGCCGCCGCCTTCCAGCGCGCCCTTGCGCCGCGTGAGGTCGCGCGCCTTGCGAGCGGCGATACGCGCGCGAGCCGAATCGATCGACTTCTCCACAAGCCTGCGCGCCACGGTGGGATTCTCGTCGAAGAACGTCTTGAGCTGCTCGCCGACGAGGTTGTTGACGATGCCCTCGACCTCGTTGTTGCCGAGCTTCGTCTTCGTCTGCCCCTCGAACTGGGGATTCGGAACCTTCGCGCTGATCACACAGGTGACGCCTTCGCGGATGTCCTCGCCCGCCATCGCCTCTTCGTTGTCCTTGAGGAGCTTCGCGTTGCGCGCATAGTTGTTGACGACGCGCGTGAGCGCGGCTCGGAAGCCGGAGAGGTGGGTGCCGCCCTCGATCGTGTTGATGTTGTTCGCGAAGGTGAAGATCGATTCGTCGTACTTCTCCGCCACGTACTGCATCGCGATCTCGACGCTGATCCCCTCCTTCTCGCCTCTCATCGCGATCACATCGTCGTTGAGCACCGTGCGCCCGGCGTTGATCGACTTCACATAGCCGACGATGCCGTCCTCGTGGACGTACGTCTCCTTCTTGCCCGTGGCCTCCTCCGCGAAGACGATCACGACGCCGGGGTTCAAGAACGAAAGCTCCTTGAAGCGCTTCGCCAGGATGTCCCACTTGAACCCCCGGTACTGGAAGATCTCGTGGTCCGGGGAGAACGTCACCGTCGTGCCCGTCTCCGGCGTCTCGCCCACGACGTGCAGGGGCTCGGTGACGTGCCCCTTGGCGAAGCGGATGCGGTGGATCTTCCCGCTGCGCCGCACCTCCACCTCCATCCACTCGGAAAGCGCGTTCACGCAGGACACGCCGACGCCGTGCAGACCGCCCGAGACCTTGTAGCCGCCGGCGCCGAACTTGCCGCCCGCGTGCAGCACGGTGAGCGCCACTTCGACCGCCGGCTTGTGCTCAGTCGGATGCATGTCCACCGGGATGCCGCGTCCATCGTCGCGGACTGTGCAGGAGCCGTCCGCGTTGAGCGAGATCTCGACGCGCGTGCAGTAGCCGGCCATCGCCTCGTCGATCGAATTGTCCACGACCTCGTAGACGCAGTGGTGGTAGCCGCGCTCGACCGTGTCGCCAATGTACATCGCGGGGCGCTTGCGAACCGCCTCCATCCCCTCGAGAACTTGGATCTTGTCGGCCCCGTAACCCTCGGCGCCCTCTCGTGAATCGCCCATGAAATAGCCCTTTCGCCACTGCCTGGGGGAAGACCTTCTCCCCTTGCGCATACGACACCTACTTTACCATGAACCCCCTTTCGCGCGCAAACTATTTTTCGCGCGCGCGTGAAGCGCGTAGACATATTTTCGCGCGCGCGCGAAGGAATTGTCGCACGGGCGGTGCGAGAAGAAATTGGACAGGGCTCATACGAAGCGAGACGGCCGCGCCAGCGCGGCCGAATGCGGCTAGCCGGGACGGCGTCGCCCCACCTGAGAGGACGACGCTTCGCGAAGCCCAGTGCGAAGCGGCAGTCTGCCGATCCAGAGACCGGTTGCACCATAGTGCCATTCCAGTTCTGGTATTTTCGGCTCGGAACCCGATGCTCCCTCGATGATCAGGCGGTCCTGCGGACGCATTTTGTCGAGCCAGG
>CAYVJM010000255.1:0-3720 GCA_964451695.1 uncultured Lentisphaerales bacterium
CGGGGTATTGCGTCGAGAGCGGCGTCTGCGCCTTCCGCGAAACCCGGGTTGTCGCTGCGACCCGAAGCGGACTTTAGGAGGCACCCCGATGAAAAACATCACATATTGGCTCTCTCTTGTTTCCGTGATCACGGGCCTTCATGCCGTCGAAGTCCTCGCGGACAGTGCGGTAGATCCAGCAACCCCGTCCCTATCGGTGCGGAATGAATTTGTGTCCATCCTGCCGTCGGCAATACCCGGCAACATCATCGAAAAGCTTAACCACAATTGGATGCTGATCTCGGCGGGAACTGAAACAAACTTCAACGGCATGACCGCAAGTTGGGGCGGACTCGGCGTCTGGAACACCCCCGTTGCCTTCATCCTCGTCCACCCCAAACGACACACCTATTCGTTCATTGAAAGAGAGGAATGCTTCACGCTCTCCTTTTTCGATGATAAATATCGTCCGGCGCTCACCCTGTTCGGCACAAAATCAGGACGCGACATTGACAAGACGAAGGCGGCGGGGTTGACGGCGATGTCGGTCTCCAACAGCGTCGCCTACGCCGAGGCCGATCTGATCCTCCTTTGCAAAAAACGCTTTTCAACACCGACTTCGAAAGACAACCCGAACGACTCGCATACGCTTTTCTTCGGCGACATCGTCAACGTCTGGAAGCGAAAATAGTTCGCCCCCGCGAGAAACGAATTCCCCGTCTCAGGATTCCAGTTTTTGAGTTCCTCTCTAAGATCCACCCCATGATCGCGCCAATCGCGCCAATCGCGCCTTGACCTTCGCGGGCGAAGTCGCTAGAATTCCGGCGTTTAGTTGCAATACAGAGGTTGCGCGCGAGGTTCAAATGAGCGAAGAACAGGACAAGCCCGGATTCCTTGACGGCTTCACGTTGTCTCCCGACTGGGCGAAGAAGTCTTCGGACAGCTTTTCCGCCGGGAACATCAGGAAATATGCGTCCGATGACGAGCGCGGCTCGCGCGACTCCGGCTTCCGCCACGGCGACCGCCCCGAAGGCCGCCGCGACGCGTCCGGCCCCCGCCGCGACTTCGGAGGTTCGCCCCGCCGCGACTTCGGGGGAGGGCCGCGCCGCGAAGGCGGCGATCGCGACCGCTTCCGCCGTTCTCCCGAGTCCGGAGCGCCGCGTGGCGACATGCCGCGCCGCTTCGACGCCGGATCCGCACCGCGTCCGCCGCGCCTCGACGGCTCGGCTTCCGAGCCTCGGATGGACCGCCCCCCCCACCGGGAATTCCGCGGCCGCCCCGCCGCGCCGCGCGAGCCGCTCCCGTTCGAAATCCGCTTCCTGCCCGACCAGAAGGCGCTCTCCGTCATCGCCCACAAGGTCCAGTCCGGCCATCGCGCCATCCCGCTGCGCAGCCTGGTGAAGCTGTTCTTCGACAATCCGGACTCCACCGAGGTCCGCCTCGAGTTCACTGCGGAGCACCGCGACCGCCGCTTCCACCAGTGCACGGCGTGCGGCTGGTTCGCGACGACCGAGGACGCGCTCAAGGGCCATCTGATGGCCGTCCACTTCAACGACTGGTTTTGCGCCGAGGAGATTTCCGTCGACCCGCCTTCCGGCAACTTCACGAGCGTGGCGCGCTGCGGGTTCACCGGCAAGCTGCTCGCCCCGCCGAACCACCACAGCTACAACAAGCGCATCCAGGCGATGCTGCGCGGCGAATGCGCCGGACGTTCCGAAGAGGAGTATCGCGCCCGCATCGAGCTGGTCAACACGCCTGAGGCCATCGAGCAGTGGCGGCAGGAGGCGTCGAAGCAGACCGTCTACATCCGCAAGCCCGATCCCGCGGCCGCCAAGCCGCGGCCGCCCAAGAAGCGGCCCGAGCCGGCTCCCGTCCCCGAAGGAGCGCCCGTCGCCGAGGCCCCCGAGACGCCCGCCGCGGAACCGCCCGCCGCCGAAGCGGCCCCCGAGGCGCCGCCCCCCGTGAAGCTCTCCCTCGAAGAGGCCGAAACCGTGTTTCTCCGCGAAATCGCCCCGGGGCTCATGCGCGCCGACAAGCAGGCGACCGCGACCCGCGCCGCCACCAAGGGGATGTCGGAACGGCTCCTCCTGGAGGCCATCGCCGACGCCTGGGACCGCGAGCAGCTCGTGCAGACCGCCTCGCTCTTCTTCGCCGTTCGCGGCGGCCTGCGCAGCCGCAAGCTCGCCCTCTTCCGCGCCAGCGACTCCCATCGCGAGGAGTTCGTCATGCACAAGGAGCCCGTCGCGCTCGACGCCCAGCACGCCGTGCCCGAGCTGCGGGCGATCCTCGACTACATCACCCTCCATCCCGGCTGCACCCGCGTCCAGATGCTCGCGGAGATCGTCCACGCGGACGTCCCCAAGGAGACGGCCGAGGCCATCCACAAGCAGCTCGCTTTCGTCACCGAACGCGGCTACGTGATCGAGTACTTCAACGGCATGCTCGCCCTGCCCGAGGAACATCCCTTCTTCGCCAACCTCCCCAAGGGCAAGCCGCAGTCGTCGGCCGCTCCCGCGGCCGAGGAGTCGGGGGCCAGGGATCAGGGTTCAGGGGAGGTTGAGGCACCCGCCGAGGCCGCACCCGCTGAAGCCGCGCCTGCAGTCGAAGCCGAACCGGTTGCGGAGGAGAAACCCGCCGAGGCGCCCGTCGAGGTCGCCACCGAAGCGCCCGCTGAGCCTGCGCCCGCCGAGGCGACTCCGGCCCAGCCCTGAGGACTCAGCGAAAGGACGTCCGCCATGGCCGCTGTGAAACGCCGGGACATCGAGGTTTCGATCCAGGGTCTGCACCTGCTCGTGTCAGGGTCCGTCCGGGCACCGTCCGAGAGCCGCCACGCCGTGACGGCCGAGCTCGTCTGGCCGCGGAGCGGCACGGCTTCGAAGCGCTACACCCGCGTCGTCAGGCTCCGCAAGAACGCCTGCGCGTTCACGGCGGACGACTGGGCCGACGCGATTCTCTTCAAGGACGTCGTCGAAGGCCGGTTCGCGCTGAAGCTCTCCGTCTCCCAGGCGCTTCCCGACGCCGCGGCCGAGAAGCTGCTGCGCGCGATCGCCAAGGCCGGCGCCGCCGAGGCCGCCGACCAGGTCGCCGCCGTCGTGCCGGACGACTTGGCGAAGCTCCTTGCCGCGCCGATCGACTTCATCGCCTCCGCCCTGGCCGGCGAGGAGCTGCCGCCCGCCGCGGAGGGCGGGATCACGCTCGACGCCGCCGATCTGCCCGAAGGTGGCACGGTCCTGACGCTGCCCCTGGCGAGTCCGACCGGGCTGACGCGGACGCGCAGCGCGCCCACGGGCAAGGGGCGCATTCGTCTGGCGGCGATTCGCAAGGGCGACCCCAACGGCGAGGCCGCGCTCGTGGTGGCGGTGTCCTAGTCCATGCTCGAAAGCTTTCTCGTCGTCGGCCATCAGGTGGCCGTGCTGTTCATCCTGATCGCGCTGGGCTTCCTGTGCAACAAGCTGCGGGTGATCCAGGCCGAGACGGTGGCCGGGATGACCGATCTAGTCCTCTACGTCGTCACGCCGTGCATCATCGTCGTGTCGTTCCAGCGGGAGTTCAGCCGCGAGATGCTGGGTGGGCTCGGGCTGGCGTTTCTGATCGGCGTCGGCTACCACCTGCTCAACATCGTCCTCGCGCACGGGGTCGTCCGAGATGCCTTCGAGCGCCGCCAGAGCGTCTTGCGCTTCGCGCTGGTGTTCTCGAATGCGGGCTTCATGTCGATTCCCCTCCAGCAGGAGTTGCTGGGTG
>CAYVJM010000256.1:0-3701 GCA_964451695.1 uncultured Lentisphaerales bacterium
TGATGGGGCCGATGTAGCGGATGCCCATGCTCTCGAAGGGGCTGTTGGGCAGCACGGTGCTCTTGATCGTCCGTTCGAGGGCGTGGTAGAAGTTGCGCAGCCAGGCGAGGCGCAGGCGGCGGATGCCGACCTCCTCGATGGCGGATTTGACGCGATTGTACTTCGGGTTGCCGAGGAGGCGGCCGAACGCCTGGCTGAGGGCGCCGACGTTCCTCGAGATCGCCATCGCGTTGTCGTTGAGCACGACGATGAACTTGCGCGTCGCGCCGGCGACGTTGTTGAGCGCCTCGAGCGAGATGCCGTTGGCCAGCGCGGCGTCCCCGACGACGGCGACGACGGATTCGGAGCCGCCGCGGCGGTCGCGTTCGACGGCGAAGCCGAGTCCCGCGGAGATCGCGGTCCCGGCGTGGCCGGCGCCGAAGACGTCGTACGGGCTTTCGCAGCGCTTGAGGAAGCCGGAGACGCCGCCGGTCCTCCGGAGCGCGGCGAAGCCCTCGCGGCGCCCCGTGAGGATCTTGTAGGCGTAGCACTGGTGGGAGACGTCGAAGAGCAGCTTGTCACGCGGGGGGGCGAAGGCGCGCAGCAGCGCGATCGTCAGCTCCACCATGCCGAGGTTCGAGGCGAGGTGGCCGCCGTTGCGGCTGACCGCCTCGATGATGGCGCCGCGGACTTCCTCCGCGAGCTTCGGAAGCTCGTCGGGTTCGAGTTTGCGCAGATCCTCGGGCGAGGCGATGGTGTCGAGCAGGCTCATCGTCAGATCGCGATTTCCAGCGAGAGGTCGGCGGCCTTGACGGAGTGGGTCAGGCAGCCCAGGGAGACGGCGTCGACGCCGGTCTCGGCGACGGCGCGGATGGTGGTGGCGTCGATGCCGCCGGAGGCTTCGAGCTTGCAGCGGCCGGCGACGATCGCGACGGCCTCGCGCATCATCGCGGGGGCCATGTTGTCGAGCATGATCCACTCGGGCTGGCCGAGCAGCGCGCTGCGCAGCTCCTCGAAGGTCTCGACCTCGACTTCGACGGGGACGCCGGGGAACTTGGCGCGCGCGGCGGCGACGGCCTGGTCGAGGCGCGCGGGGTCGCCGCCCTTCCAGAGCTTGCGGTGGTTGTCCTTGACGAGCACCATGTCGTGGAGGCCGATGCGGTGGTTCGTGCCGCCGCCGGCCCGGACGGCGGCCTTGTCGATCAGGCGCAGACCGGGCGCCGTCTTGCGCGTGTCGAGGATGGCGCATTTCGTGCCGACGACGGCGGCGACGAACGACCGGGTGGCGGTGGCGATGCCGCACATGCGCTGCATGAAATTGAGCGCGGTGCGTTCGGCGGCGAGAATCGAGGCGGCGAGGCCGCGGACGACGAGAAGGACGGCGCCGGCGGCGGCGGCGCTCCCGTCCGCGGCGAGGATCTCGATTTCAAGCGAGGGATCGACGAGCCTGAACACCTGGGCGCCAACAGTCGTGCCGGCGACGCGGCAGGGGTGGCGGGCGATGATCTCGGCCGAAACGATTGCGGCGGGGTCGACGAGCGC
This sequence comes from uncultured Lentisphaerales bacterium, assembly GCA_964451695.1. Classification (GTDB taxonomy): domain Bacteria; phylum Verrucomicrobiota; class Kiritimatiellia; order RFP12; family UBA3636; genus JAAZAI01. Next base: position 1,522 of record CAYVJM010000256.1, read on the forward strand.
CAGCGTCGTCACGTCGTGACTCGCCCCGTCCTCCTTGAGGGCGGCCTGGATGGCGGACAGGACCTGGGGTTCCTCCTCGATCGGCTTCATGGCTGCTTGCCGTTCAGCGCGCGCGCGGCCTTCGCGATGGCGGACGCCTTGGCGGCGTTCTCGCGGATGGCAGCCCAGTCGCCGGCGGCGATGAGCTTCGACGGGGCGATCCAGGACCCCCCGCACGCCGCGATGATCGGGCTGCCGAAGTATTCGGCGCTCGTCTCGGGCGTGAGCCCACCCAACGGGATGAAGCGCACGCCGAGGTGCAAGTAGGGAGCGGCGAGGTTCTTGATGCCCTTGAGACCGCCGACGACGCCGGCGGGGAAGAACTTGAGCAGACGGCAGCCCGCTTCGAGGGCGCCTTCGATCTCGGAGGGCGTCATCACGCCGGGAGCGAAGCTGAAGCCCGATTCCCGGGCCGCGGCGACGACGCGCGGGTTGAAGCCGGGGGCGACGGCGAAGGCCGCGCCGGCGTCGGCCGCCTGCTTGAGCTGGACGGGCGTGAGCACCGTGCCGGCGCCGACCGTCATGCCCTTGACCTTCGTGGCGACAGCGTGCAGCGCGTCGAGCGCGGCGGGCGTGCGCAACGTCAGCTCCATCACGTTGACGCCGCCGGAGAGAAGCGCTTCTGCAAGGGCGACGGCGTGCTTCGCATCGTCGATGACAACGACCGCGATATTGCCGGAGGCGGCAATTTTCTTTTCCAGAGCGGGATCGAAGACGTTCATGGCATGGACTCGGTTGTTCGTGGGGTGGCCGCCGCGCTTCAGAGCTGCTGGACGAGCCGGTAGACGACCGGCCCCAGCAAGATCAGGAACACGGCGGGGAAGATGAAGACGATCAGCGGCGCCAGCAGTTTCACCGGCGCCTCGTTGGCGAGCTTCTCGGCGCGTTCGAAGCGGCGGATGCGGATCTGGTCGGCCTGGATGCGCAGGATCGCGCCGATGCTCACGCCCAGTTCGTCGGCCTGGACCAGCGCGTTGACCAGCGAGCGCATGTCCGGAAGGCCGACGCGGTCCGACATCGCCTTCAAGGCCTTGCGGCGCGGGGAGCCCACCTGGATTTCGCGGATGACGCGCAGGAGCTCCTCACCGAGCGGATCGATCACGGGGCGCTCCGTGCTGCGCTGCATCGCGGTCATGAAATCAAGGCCCGCCTCGACGGAGAGCGTCAGCAGATCCAGGACGAAGGGCATCGCCTTGAGAATCTGGCCCTGGCGTTTTCGGACTGCGGCTCGCAGCCAGAGCACGGGCTGGGCGTAGGCAAGCAGGACGCCCGCGAGGCACAGCGCCGGAAACGCCGGGCGGATGGCGGGCGCGACGCGCGTCAGACCGTGGACGAGAAGACACCACGCAGGCCCCACGACGAGGGGGACCAGAAACTTCATCGCGATGAACTCCCATCCCGCCAGCAACCCTTCGTAGCCGGCGGTGATGAGCATCGCGTCCGCCGTGCCGCGGACTTTCTCCATACCGCGGCTTTTGGCCAGCGTCTCGAGATTCGGTGTCAGCGGCAGCAGCAGGCGGAAGAGCAACGGCAGGCGCCGCTCCTGGCGGCGGCCGTCGGCAAGCGTGACGTAGGTGATCTGGCGGGCGACGCCCGCCGCATACCAGGCGAAGAAGCCGGCGGCTGTCGCCCAGCAGAGGATCGTCGCCCATTTGAGCATTTCGGCCATCATGGCGGTGGATCCGCAGGCATGAACCGGGTTCCCGAAAGGACCTCCCTGCCCGAAGTCAGGCGATTTTCAGGGCCTGCAGATCCATCCACTGCATCGCGATGAGCACAATGAAAATCACGGTGGCGATGGCGGCGAGCACGGCGGCCCACCCGAAATTTTCGCCCTTGGGCTGCGAAGCCATGAGGACCGCCGGATTCTGGTGCCGTTCCGACACGACGACATTGGACTGTTGAACAGTGTTCATGATATAACCCTTTCGAACGGCAACATTGTAGCAGAAGCGAGCGCGCCTGCGCAAGCCGCAAGCGACAGTACGCAGGGTCGAGGGTGCGCGGTCCGAGCTATCGCGCGTGCTGTCGCGCGTGCTTGCTCTTGGCGGACGGGTATGGCATAATCGGAACGGTTGTAGCGAGGTGTGGAGTCCACGCCGTTTCTGCCGGATGGCGAGAAACTCCCAAGCCGCGACCCC
>CAYVJM010000257.1:0-3668 GCA_964451695.1 uncultured Lentisphaerales bacterium
GGCCTCGCAGTTCAACATGATCCAGTCCGCCATCGCCGGCGCCGAGCGCGTCTTCGCGATCCTCGACATGCCGCCCGAACCCGATACCGGATCGATCGCCCTCGACCGCGCCGCCGTCCGCGGCGACATCCGCTTCGAACGCGTCCGCTTCGGCTACCGGCCGGACACGCCCGTGCTCCACGACTTCAGCCTGCACGTCGAACCCGGGCGGAAGATCGCCCTCGTCGGCGAAACGGGCTCCGGCAAGACGACGATCATCAACCTGCTCGCCCGCTTCTACGAGGCCGACGAGGGCCGCATCCTGCTCGACGGCGTCGACGTCCGGGAAATTCCAAAGCGTTCGCTGCGCGGCTGCATGGCCGTCGTGCTCCAGGACACGCATCTCTTCACCGGCACCGTCGCCGAGAACATCGCCTTCGGCAACCCCGGGGCGACGCGCGAGCAGATCGCCGCCGCCGCGCGCCTCGCCAACGCCGCGCCCTTCATCGAGCGCCTCACGGACGGCTACGACACGCGCATCAACCAGGCGGACACCGCGCTCTCCCAGGGCCAGTGCCAGCTCCTGGCCATCGCGCGCGCCGCGCTCGCCGACCCCGCCGTGCTCATTCTCGACGAGGCGACCTCGAATGTCGACACGCGCACGGAGATGCACATCCAGCAGGCCATGATCCGCCTGATGAAGGGGCGCACGAGCCTCGTCATCGCCCACCGCCTCTCCACGATCCGCGACGCCGACGCGATCCTCGTCCTCGACGGGGGCCGCCTCGTCGAATCCGGCACCCACGCCGAACTCCTCGCCTGCGGCGGCGCCTACGCCGCCCTCTGCCGTCGATAGCCGCCACACCCCATCTCCGAGACAGACCGATGAGAGATCTCGCCGCCATCCTCGACACCTGCCTGGCCTCCGGGCGCGACGCCGACGCCGCCCGGGAAGTCGCCCGCATCGTCCAGGCCGCCGGCGGCCGCGCCTTCCTCGTCGGCGGCTGCGTGCGCGACGCCGCCATGGGCCGCACGCCCCAGGACTTCGACGTCGAAGTCTACGGCATCGCCCCCGACCGTCTCCAGGCCCTGCTGGAGCCCGCCTTCCGCCTCAATGCCGTCGGCGCGAGCTTCGGCGTGCTCAAGCTCGCCGGACTCGCCGTCGACGTCTCCCTGCCGCGACGCGAGAGCAAGGCCGCACCGGGGCACCGCGGGTTCCTCGTCGACGCCGTGCCCGACCTCCCCTTCCACGAGGCCTGCGCCCGGCGCGACTTCACCGTCAACGCCATCCTCCTCGATCCGCTCCACGGCGAGATCGTGGACCCCTTCAACGGCCTGGCCGACATCGACGCACACGTCCTGCGCCACGTGGGCCCGCACTTCTCCGAAGACCCCCTGCGCGTGCTCCGCGCCATGCAGTTCGCCGCGCGCTTCGTCTTCGCCGTCGCCCCGGAGACGATCGCCGTCTGCGCGGCGATGACCCAGGACGATCTGCCCCGCGAACGCCTGGCCGGCGAATGGGAGAAGCTGCTGCTGGACGGCCGCCGCCCGGCCCTCGGCCTCGCCTTCCTCCGCGACTGCGGCTGGCTCCGCCACTACCCCGAACTGGCGGCGCTCATCGACTGCGAGCAGTTCGCGCGCTGGCACCCCGAGGGCGACGTGTGGACCCACACGCTCCACGCCGTCGACGCCCTCCCCCACGTGCGGACCGGCAACCGCGCGGACGATCTGCTCGTGGCGGCGTCCGTACTCTGCCACGATTTCGGCAAGCCCGCCACCACGCGGCACGAGCCGGATGGCCGGATCACGTCGTATGGCCACGAACGCTCCGGCGAAAGACAGATCCGCCGCTTCATCGACCGGCTTTGGAACCTCGGCGGCTTCGCGGACGCCGTCGTCCGCCTCGTCGCCTGCCACATGCGGCCGATGGCCCTCGTCGCGGCCGACGCCTCGGACAAGGCATACCGCCGCCTGGCCGTCGACGCGGGGCGGATGGATCTGCTCTCGCTCGTCATGGAGTGCGACATGCGGGCGACGCCGCCCAACCCCGTGCCCTTCGAGGCGATCGCGACGTTCCGCCGCCGCGCCGATGAGCTGGCCGTCTCGCGCGAGCCGCCGCGTCCGCTGCTCCAAGGGCGCCATCTCGTCGCGCGCGGCCTCGTGCCGGGCCCGTCGTTCAAGACGATCCTCGACGCCGCCTACGAGCACCAGCTCGACGGCGAGTTCGCCGACCTCGACGGCGCCCTGGCCTTTCTGGACGCCTATCTTGCTAAAAACGGCCCCATGTCCCAGTTCTAGGATATTTGGCGGTGGCGCACCTGCGACATCGTGTCGCACCCCGCCTGCTCCCGGGCGGGATGGCGGGGCGTTTTCGCCCTTGGCACGGCTCCTGCTAAGCATCATACCGTCAATCGCGGCACACCGCGCGAATCATTCAAAGGAACAGACTATGGCTAAAATTCTTGGCATCGACCTCGGCACGACGAACTCCTGCATGGCCGTCATGGAAGGCGGGGAGCCCGTCGTCATCCCCAACGCCGAAGGGCAGCGCACCACGCCGTCGATCGTCGCTTTCACGAAGTCGGGCGAGCGTCTCGTCGGGCAGGCCGCGAAGCGGCAGGCCGTGACGAACCCGAAGAACACGGTTTTCTCGATCAAGCGCTTCATGGGGCGGCGTTACGACGAAGTCGCGCACGAGTGCACGCTCGTGCCCTACGAGGTCGTCAAGGCGAAGAACGGCGACGCCCACGTGAAGATCGGCGACAAGGTCTACTCGCCGCCCGAGATCTCCTCGATGATCCTCCAGAAGATGAAGGCGGACGCGGAGGCGTACCTCGGCGAGAAGATCACGCAGGCGGTCATCACGGTGCCCGCGTACTTCAACGACTCGCAGCGCCAGGCGACGAAGGACGCGGGCCGCATCGCGGGCCTCGAGGTGCTGCGCATCGTCAACGAGCCCACCGCGGCCTCGCTCGCGTACGGCCTCGACAAGAAGAAGGAGGAGACCATCGCGGTCTACGACTTCGGCGGCGGCACGTTCGACATCTCGATCCTCGAGATCGGCGACGGCGTCTTCGAGGTGAAGGCCACCAACGGCGACACGCACCTCGGCGGCGACGACATCGACCAGGTCGTCATGCAGTGGCTCGTGGACGAGTTCAAGAAGGAGAACGGCATCGACCTCTCCAAGGACATCATGGCCCTGCAGCGCCTCAAGGAGGCGGCCGAAAAGGCCAAGTGCGAACTCTCCTCCGCCAACTCGACGGACATCAACCTGCCGTTCATCACGGCGGACGCCACCGGCCCCAAGCACCTGGCCGTCACCCTCTCCCGCGCCAAGCTCGAGCAGCTCGCGGCCGACCTCGTCCAGCGCGCGGTCGCCCCCTGCAAGAACTGCCTCAAGGACGCCGGCGTCTCCTCCGTCGACGAAGTCATCCTCGTGGGCGGCTCCACCCGCATGCCCCGCATCCAGGACCTCGCCAAGGAGCTCTTCGGCAAGGAGCCCCACAAGGGCGTCAACCCCGACGAGGTCGTCGGCGTCGGCGCCGCCATCCAGGGCGGCATCCTCAAGGGCGACGTCAAGGACGTGCTCCTGCTCGACGTCACCCCGCTGACGCTGGGCATCGAGACGCTCGGCGGCGTCTTCACCCCGCTCATCGAGCGCAACACGACGATCCCGACGAAGAAGT
>CAYVJM010000258.1:0-3642 GCA_964451695.1 uncultured Lentisphaerales bacterium
CTTCGCGGATTTCGGCGCGGTCGTTGAAGCTGGCGGGCATCACGTTGCGCAGGTACTCCCAGGCGCGTTCGGCCCAGCCCAGTTCGACGGCGGCGAGCACGGCCCAGCCCTGCGTGTGGTTGAACACGGCGCCGTTTTCCTTCATTCCGGGGTTGAAGAGCCGGGCGACGCTGACCGTGGGATCCGTCGTCACGTAGGGCGGTGCGCAAAGGGCGATGCCGAAGTCCGTGGCGAGATGACGGTGCATGGCCTCCATGGCGGCGCGCGCGCGTTCGCCGGTGGCGTGGCCGCTGAGCACGGCCCAGGTCTGCGGGTTCATGAAGATGGAGCCCTCGGCGTTTTTCGCGGAGCCGAAGGTCTGGCCGTCGTCGCGGTAGGCGCGCAGGTACCAGTCGCCGTCCCAGGCGTGGCGTTCGAGGATGGCGTCGAGCTTGGCGAGCTCGGCCTCGGCCCAAGTCTGTTCGGCGGTTTCGCCGAGGCGGGCGGCGATGTCGGCGTATTCGCGGAGGCCGAAGCGGAGCTGGAAGGCGACGAAGACGGATTCGCCGCGGTCGCCGAGCTTGATGCAGTCGTTCCAGTCCGCCTGGAGGCCGCAGGGGATGCCATGGACGCCGGTGCGGGCGAGGTTGAATTCGAGGGCGCGGCGGAGGTGTCCGAAGACGGTCGCCTCGCCGGCGTCGGCGAAGGGGAGCGTCTTGCGGAGGAAGGCGAGGTCGCCGGTTTCCTTGACGAACGCGGGCACGGCGTTGAAGAGCCAGAGGCAGTCGTCGGAGCGGTAGCGCGCGGGGGGCGATTCGCGGCCGGGGCGGTGGGCGAAGGGCTTGACGACGGGCAGGGCGCCGCCTGTGGCGCACTGGCCGGTGAGAAGCAGTTCGAGGCGTTCTCGGGCTTCGTCCGGCACGAGCGCGGAGGCGCCGACGATGTCCTGGGCGGTGTCGCGGTAGCCGAGACCGTCGCGTTCGCCGGCGTAGACGAGGCTGGCGGTGCGGGACCAGTAGAACGTCATCAGGTTGTTGTACGGCGCCCACGGGGCGATCATGGCGTTGAACGCCTCGTCGGGCGTCGTGGCGGCGAGCGTGTCGAGGCGGGAGTGCCAATGGGCGCGGACCTTGTCGAGGGCGTCGAGGAGGGCCTCCTTCGTGGCGAAGCGGTGCTGGAAGTCGCGGCCGGTCGTTTCGGCGGCGCCGACGCCGAAGAACACGGCGATGGAGACTTCGGCGCCGGGTTCGAGGGTCAGGTCGATCTGGAAGGCGGCGCAGGGCATGTCGCCGGTTGATGAGGAACCGGTGCAGGCGCCCTTGAGGACGGCGTCGGGGGCGTGATAGGTGCCGTAGGGGCCGAGGAACTTGGCGAGGTCGCAGTCGTGGCCGGTCACCGCGGCGGCGGCACCGTGGGCGGGGAAGCAGGAGGCGGCGAAGAAGGTGTGGCGGGCCTGGTCCTTGTTCTCGAAGTGGTCCGGATCCTCGGGCATGTTGATATTGGAGCCGATGTCGATGCGCCCGCCGGCGCCTTGGGCGTGGGCGATGAAGTGCGTGTACTGGAGGTTCTGGGCATCGTCGAGGGCGTTCCAGTTGCAGCCGGGTTCGATGAAGGGGAAGGCGCGCAGGCGGCGGAGGCCGGGGCCGCAGTTGCGGAGGGTGACGAGCCAGACCTCGGCGCGGGCGCCGAGGGGGATGAAGTAGCGCGTCTCGCAGTCGATGTCGGAATAGCGCGAGCTGACGACTGTGTACCCGGTCCCGTGGCGGCACTCGCACGAGAACTTGGCCATCGGTTTGCCGATCGGCTGCCAGGTGGCGCTCCAGACGTCGCCGCTCGAGGTATCGCGCAGGTAGACGTATTTGCCGGGCAGATCGGCGGCGGGGGCGTTGAATCGGAAGCGGGTGAGGCGGCCTTGCGCGGCGGAGCGGTAGAACGTGTAGCCGGCGGCGTTGTTGGTGACGATGGCGCCGAAGTCGGCGCTGCCGAGGTAGTTGGCCCACGGCCGCGGCGTGTCGGGCCTCGTGACGACGTACTCGCGTTTTTCGTTGTCGAATCTTCCAAATTTCATGGCGCTCCCCGGTTGCTGTGGCGGACGCCCCTCGGCGATCCACTATCGCGCATTGTATTCTGCCGGCAAACGTGAAGTCAAGCGCGCCGCTATTCGGCTTCGAGGAAGGCGAGTTCGGAGGCGGCCTGCTCCCAGAGGGCGTTGACGGTGGCCAGTTCGCTCTGGATCTGGGCGAGGCGGCGGTTGACGCCTTCGAAGTCGGGTTTGGCTTCGGGGTTCGAGAGGGAGGCGACGAGGGTGGCCTGCTCGGATTCGAGCTGGGCGATGCGGGCTTCGGCGGCGGCGACGCGGCGGGTGAGCGAACGCATGAGCGGCAGGCGCTGTTCGCGTTCCGCCGCGCGCTGTCTGCGCTGCTCCTTCTTGTTCGTCGAGGTGGGCGCGGGCTGAGGCGTCTCCGCTTCCCCGGAGGGAGCTGGGGGGGCGGGCTCGGGCGCGGCGGCCGCGTTCGCCTGCCGGCGCGCCGCCGAGGCTTCGCGGTCGACGCGCTCGCGGTAGTCCGCGTAGTTTCCGACGAAGCGGCGGACGCCGGCGTCGGATACCTCGATGATCGTCTGGGCGATGGCCTTGACGAATTCGACGTCGTGGCTGACGAGGACGATGGAGCCTTCGTAGGCGACCAGCTCCTCTTCGAGGGCGCGCCGTCCGTTGATGTCGAGGTGGGTGGTGGGCTCGTCGAGGACGAGGAAGTTGGGCTTGGCGGCGAAGAGGCGTGCGAAGGCGAGGCGGATCTTCTCGCCGCCGCTGAGGACGCCGGCGGTCTTGAACGCGTCGTCGCCCGTGAAGCCGTAGCTTCCGAGCAGGGTGCGGGCCTGGGCTTCGGTCATCGCGGCGTCTTCGTTCTTGAGCACGTTGACGAGGGCGCGTTCGGGCGGGATCGTCTCGGCGAAGTCCTGGGAGACGTAGCCGGGGACGATCTTGTGGCCGAGGAGGACTTCGCCCTCGGTGGGGGCGCGGGCGCCGGCGACGAGGCGGGAGAGCGTGGTCTTGCCCATGCCGTTGAAGCCGACGAGGGCGACGTGCTCGCCGCGGGAGACCTCGAAGGAGACGTCGCGGAAGATCCAGTCGGCGCCGTTGTAGGAGAAGCCGGCGTGGCGCACCGAGAGCGCGGTCGTGCCGCAGTGGTGGAAAGCGGGGAGGCGGATGCGCCCGGCGGTGGAGGCTTGGCGGGGGACGACGACGGGCTCCATCTTCTCGATTTGCTTGATGCGGGACTGGACCTGGGGGGCCTTGCTCGGCGTGTAGCGGAACGTGTCGATGAAGCGCTGCATCTGATCGCGCAGGCGGTCCTGGTTGCGTTTCGCGGCGAGGAGGTTTTCGTAGCGCTGGACGCGTTCGCGCAGGTAGTATTCGAACCCGCCGTTGTAGCGGGTGACGGTCCGGCCATCGACCTCGAGGATGACGTTGGTGAGCGTGCGCAGCAGGTAGCGGTCGTGGGAGATGAGCAGCAGGGTGCCCTCGAAGTCCCGCAGAAAGCGCTGCATCCACTCGACGGCGGGCAGGTCGAGGTAGTTGGAGGGCTCGTCGAGCATGAGCACGTCGGGCTTGGCGACGAGGGTGCGGACGAGTTCGGCGCGCATCTTCCAGCCGCCGCTGAA
>CAYVJM010000259.1:0-3635 GCA_964451695.1 uncultured Lentisphaerales bacterium
TCCATCCGTACATCTCCTGGTCGCTGACGCCCGACAAGTTTCCGCTCAATTCCGCAGAAGTCGGCTTTCTCGTGAACCTCTTCACGCTTCTGCTCTACATCGTCGCGTCGCTCGCCACCTGCCGTGCGCCTTTCAACATGGAACGCATGCTCCACCGCGGCAAATGGGGCGACCCCGCCGAGCCCCCCCGGTCTGCAGTCCGCGTCTCGATCCTCCAGCGGCTTCTCGGCATCGATGCGGACTACACCCGCGGAGACCGCGTTCTCGCCTGGTCGGTGTTTCTCTGGAGCTTTGGCTGGAGCTTCTGCCTGTGCTTTCTCGGCAACGTCATCTGGCACGCTGTCAGCCACCAACCCGAGTCTTGGTGGGGCCATTACTTTTTCGTCACCAGCATCTGCATGTCCTGCCTCATTGGCATCGTCTCCACGGTCTGGTTCGGAGTCTGCTCCACGCGCGACCTCTTCCGCCTCTTCCGCGATCTCGCCGCGCGCGACGCCTCCGACTTCAACACCCTTGACGACGGTCGCGTGGAAGGCCATGTGAACCTTGCCGACGCCGCCCAGTTCGCGGGCAAGGGCGCGGACGCGTCACAGGGAAAGGAATGAAACGCATGATGAACAACGTCTCTTGGACGCTGGCCGCCCTCTTCGCGCTCGCTTGGACATCGAATTCCGCCCTCGCCGAGCCCGATGGCGGGCCGACGCCGCGAACATCGTGGAATAACGCGAAAAACTACGTACTCTTCTACGGCCCGGTCGTGGAAGCCGATCTCGCGGCGTTGGCCTCGTACGACATCGTCGTCATCGACCCCGCCGCCTGGCCGGGAAGCCGTGATTCGCGCAAGACGAAGATCAAGGCGCTCAAGGATTCGGGGTGCTTCGTACTCGGGTACCTGAGCTGTTTTGAGGTCGCCGACTGGCATGCCTACAAAGATCGCGTCGAGGACGGTTGGAAGCTCCGGCTGGACGGCGACTACTGGCGCCCCTGGGGCGCCAACCACGCGGTCAGTCTCGCCGAACCCGGTTTCCGGACGCTCCTCGCAGACCTCGTGAAGAGCGAAGTGCTCGACTACGGCTGCGACGGCGTGTTCATGGACACGCTCGCCGACCTCGACCATCCGAAGCTTCCGAAGGACGAGCAGGCGCGCCAGCGCGAAGGCCTTGCGCGTTTCCTTGCCGACCTCAGGAAGACCCGGCCCGGCATTCGCCTCGTCGCGAACTGGACCCTCCAGGACACACTGTCCGCCGTCGCGCCCTACGTGGACGCCGTGTGCTGGGAGAACTTCGATCCCGCGAACTGGGCCGACAAACCCGGCAGTCCGCGCGGGTGGATGATGGGGATCCGAAACCGCCTCGCCGCCGAACAGGCGAAGCATCCGTTCCGCGTGTTCACGCTCTGGAACGTCGATAAACCCGGTAAGGACATCGCGCAGCAACAGGCGCTGATGAAGACAATCTCCGCCTCGTTCGGCTTCCTGCCGTACTGCTGCACGAACGACTACCACAACGCCAAACCAACAAAATATCGTTGACGCGCATCTCACAAACCGACGCCAGAAAGATAGTCTACATGAAGCCCATCCCGCAGACCGCCTTTGCCTCCCTTGCCGCCGCATTCGCCTTTGTAGCAAACGCCGCCACGCCGTCGTTCGTCGTCGAAGGTGATCGCGCGAACCGCACGTATTTCATTCAATGGGACGAAGGCGCGAAAAACGCCACGAGCACGCTGGAACGTGTGACCTACACGTTCCCCGACGCCGACGCCGGGCGGAAGGACGGCCTGTTCTCGATCACGACCACAAACCCGCTCTTCCACCGGCGCTTCCCCGCCGGCGCACCGACGCCGTTCACGGTGCGGGCCGACGTCCGGCTCAAGAGCGGCGTCGCGTTCTCGACGAATCTTCCCGTCGCGTTCAATCCGGAGCCCTTGCAGAAACCCTTCGCCAACTCGAAAATCCTCGTCGGCACGACCGGCTACGGCGAGGCCGCCGAGCGGTGGGAGATGGTGACCAACCGCCTCGGCAACCTCGTCGTGGGCTGGAGCAACTTCGAGAGGTTCCTCCCCGAAGACCCAATCTGCGGAACGAACTGGATCGAACAGGTCAAGGCGAACGACATGTACGTCATGACGATCTACGGCAATCAGGGACCGTCCGACATCGCCCGGCTCCGCGACGTCTGGGGCCCCCACTACCTGGGCAACAACGTGGGCGAATACGCGGGGTACCTCTACCAGGACGCGAAGAGCAACTACGGCCCGCAGGACATGGACGTCTCCGCGTCGCGCGAATGGTTCCTCGGCAAGTTCATCCACGGCCGGTGCCGCGGGCGACTCTCCCTCCCCGAGGCGCAGCACGATCCGTTTCTCTTCTCGACATCCGGATCCCCGCTCGCCTGCTACGAACTCCAGGGCGGCTTCGACTACATCTGCAACGAACTCTACGCCGTCGGCTCCGGCAATCTCGCCTACGCGACGAGCGAAGCGCGCGGCGCCGCGCGCCGCTGGCAGCCGGAGTGGTGGAGCGCCTGGCTCGCCCACGAGTGGCAGACGTGCTGGTACGGCCTGCCGTACCTCTGCGACCAGAAGTACCTGTCGCTTGAAGTTGGCCTCAAGGAACTCTATGTCATGGGCACGTCGATGATGGTGCTCGAGTCCGGCTCCTCCTTCACCCAGGCGCAAGACTACACCCCCAACGAGCCCGGTGGCGCGAAGGGCGTGAAGCACGGATTCGACGACGAAGTCCCCGTCCGCTACCGCGCCACGATGCGGAAGTTCTACGAGTGGCTTCAGGCGCATCCGCGCGCCGAAGGGACGCCGGACACGTCGATCGCCCTCGCGCTGGGCCACGGCGACAGTTACGTTGGCATGACCTACAACATCTTCGCCGCCTGGGGCCAGCACAAGCGAGCCGAGACGGATCCCAACTGGAAGGACGGTCCCGCCGAACACAGTTGGAACGCGCTCCAGAATACGTTTTTTCCACGTCCTGCGGACTGCCTCAAGCCTTTCGCCAACGCCTGGCTCGGCGGACAGCCCTACGGTCAGGTCGACGTTGTCTCCGTGGACGACGAAATCCGCCTTGCCGACCTTGCGCGCTACAAGCTGCTCGTCTTCGGAGGCTTCAACCTCATGACGGAACGCGCCCAGACCGTGCTTGTCCGGTGGATGGAGCAGGGCGGCACCCTCGTCATGTGTCTGCCGCAATTGCTGACGACCGCCGACCGCGAGGTGACGCACTACGCCGCATCCAGCCTCCTTCCCGCGTTTCCGGGGCTGGTCGTCGGCCAAGACCCCGTCGCGGTCGAAGGCGTCCCGACAACATCGGCCGCCGCGCCGACGGGTCTTGTCGCCGCCGCTTCGGCCTCGCTCAAACTGCGCGTTGCGGACACGACCTTCGACAAGGATACGCAAGTCCTCGTCTCCGTCGCGGGCAAGCCGCTGCTGCTCCGCCGGGACCTGGGGAAGGGCGCCTTCTACCTCTTCACTGGATGGGGATTTCCCGGCGAGGGCAACGCCTATTCGGAGCTCTGGACCACGCTGTCCGGCGACCTCGCCTCCCAAGTTCCGCAACGCGTCACGATCGCTCCCGCCGGCGGCCGCGACGACCGTCCCTACATCTGCTTCGCCGCCTACGA
>CAYVJM010000260.1:0-3618 GCA_964451695.1 uncultured Lentisphaerales bacterium
ATGCGCGGGCCTTCGACGGCTGCGGGCGCGGGCTGAGCGGCGCGGGCGGCGCGCTGGCGCGTCTGCAGAGCCCAGACGGCGGCGAACGCGGCGAGCAGCAAGACGAAGAGGAAGGTGGTGCGAAGGGTGGTGCGTTTCATTTCGAGGCGATCCAGCGGCGCGATTCCAGAACGCGGACCGCGCAGAAGAGGAGGAGTAGGATGGCAGAGGCGGCGGCGAAGACGACGCGCGTGTCGGCAGAGCCGCGCGCGAAGTCGGCGATATCCGTGGGCAGGAGGACGAGCCGCCCGCCGAAGCCGGGAACGTTGCCGGTCAACGTCAGGGCGCCGGCCAGCGTGAAGCCACCCGTGACGAGGGCGGCGATCGCCGGGTGGGGCGTGAGCAGCGAGACGAGGGAGCCGGCCGCGCACCCGGCGGCGGCGAAGAGCGACACCACCGCGAAGCCCGTGTAGAGCGCGAGGCGGCTGCAGGCCGGGGCTGGCGCGGCGTAGGCCATGTAGACCGGCAGGACGAGGGCCGCGAAGAGCAGCGCGGCAAAAGTCAGCGTGCATGCGGCGGCGAACTTGCCCAGGACGACCTGCGCGTCGCTCACCGGCGCCGACATCAGCGCCTCCAGGGTGCCGTTGGCGCGCTCCGCGGCGAAGAGACCCATCGTGAAGAGCGCGACGGGGATGCAGAGGGCGAGGAGGAGCTGCGTGCAGAAGACGGCGGGCATGTGCTCGATAGTCCCCGCGGCGAGACGAAGGGCCGAGGTGAAGCGCAACCCGGCCACAGCCGTGAAGCCGGCGAAGACCCACCAGGAGACGGGGCCCCGCAGCGCAGCAAGGCATTCGCGCTTCCAGATCGTGACCGCCGGGCTCATGCCGCGCCTCCCGCGACGCCCGACTCCGCCTCCGCGCGCCACGTTCCGAACATCTCCTGGAGCGAATGGTCGCGCAAGCAGGCGGCGCCGGGGACATCCGCCGCGATCCGCCCCCGGTCGAGGAAGAGGATGCGCGTCGCGACCGCCTGGACGAGCTCGCGCGAATGGGTGGCGAAGAGCAGCGTGCGGCTGGCGCAGACCTCGGGAGCGGCAAGCATCTCGGAAAGCTTCTCGGCCTGCCAGGGATCGCAGGCGGCCAGCGGGTCGTCGAGGAGGAGCACGGCCGGCTCGTGCAGGATGGCGTCCGCGATGCAGAGGCGTCGGCGGTAGCCGTTCGAAAGCGTGGCGACCGGGGCGTTGCGCAGCGGGGCGAGGTCGCAGAACTGGATGACCTCGTGGAGGCGTCGGCGCAGATGCAGCCGGCCCATGCGGCGGAGGCGGCCCCGGAACTTCAGGTACTCGGCCACGCCCATGTCCGCGTAGGCGGGCGCGTGCTCGGGCAGATAGCCGACCGCGGCGCGCACGGCCTCCGAGTCCGCGAAGACGTCGAGACCCGCCACCTCGGCGAAACCGGCGGTCGCAGGCAGAACCGTCGCCAGGATGCGCAGCAGCGTCGTCTTGCCGGCGCCGTTGCAGCCGGTCAGCGCGACCCGCTCGCCGGGCGCCGCGTCGAACGCGACGTCCTGGAGGACGCGATGGGGGCCGAATTCCCGGGCGAGCTGGCGGGTTGCGATCATGGTGCGAGGCGGTGGTGTTCGCGGAAGATGCGGTCCGGCTCGTCGCCCATGTAGCGGGCGCGGACGCGCGGCTCGGTCTTGCGCAGGTCGATGAGGATGAGACCGTCGACGACATCGCTGAAGTCGGTGTCGAGGTTGAAGGCGAGGATCTTGCCTCCGAGCTTCAGGTACTGCTTGATGAGGATGGGGATGCCCTTGCGGTCCTGCTCGATGTCCTGGATGATCGTCGAGACCTCCTCGACGTCGCTGATGAAGGGCTGGAAGTCGGGGTTCTGCCATTCCTCGCGCTTCGCTCCGCGGCGCGGCTTGCGGCGGGGCTTGACGAAGCGGGAGAGCTCCGTGGCGAAGTTCGAGAGGCGAAGCGAGCGCAGGAGCATGTCGCGCGAGGTGTCGCGGTAGTCGGCCGTGATGCTCACGGGGCCGAAGAGGTTGGCGTACTGAGGCCGGCGCGCAATGAAGGCGCCGATGCCCTTCCAGAGGAAGAGCAGCGGTGCGAAGGAGCGCTGGTACTCCGGCCGGACGAACGAGCGTCCCAGCTCCATCGCCGGCTGGAACTGCCGCAGCAGCTTCTCGTTGAACTTGAAGAGCGTGCTCGTGTAGAGCCCGCGCACGCCGAAGCGCGCGACGATCTCGTCCGCCAGCCCGAGGCGATAGGCGCCGACGATCTGCCGGTTCTTGGTGTTCCAGAGGAAGAGGTGGTGGTAGTGGGAGTCGAAGACGTCGACGTCGGTCTTGCGGCCGGTCCCCTCGCCCACCGCGCGGAAGGTGATCTCGCGCAGGCGGCCGATCTCCCGCATCAGCGCCGAATCCTCCGCGAGCCGGGCGATGTAGACCTTCAGGTCCGGCCCGTCGAGCAGGTGCGCGTCGGGCGGGAGCGCGGCGATCTCCGCCTCGACGGCCGCGAGGGGCGTCTCGTCGAGGATGGCCTCGTGGACGGCGGCGGCCTGCTTGTGGAGGCGGCGGAGGCGCAGCAGCTTGTGGCGGGGCGGCTTGGACGCGCGCCCTTCCAGCGAATAGGTGCGCAGGCGCATGTACTTCGTCAGCTCCTCCTCGTCCTGGAACTTCGCCGCCTCGGCCGGGGAGATGGGCGAGCCGATGAAGACCTCGATCGTGCTGCTCGTCTTCTTGCTCGTCATCGTCGGGAGCATGACCGTGCGCAGCCGGGGATGGACGAGGCCGGCGATCTGGAAGAGCGCCGGGTTGCGCCCCGCGAAGAACATCGGAACGATCGTGGCCTTCGTCTTGAGCGCGATCCCGGCGATCGTCGGCGACCAGGCCGGATCGCGGACGCGGCCGCTCTTGAGGTCGATGCTCGAAACCTCGCCGGAGGGAAAGACGCCCAGGATGTGCCCGCCGCGGAGCCACTTCATCGTCTCGAGCAGCGGCTTGACGTTCTGCTTCGCGGCCTTCGCCGAGCCGAATGGGTTGACGGGGATGAACATCTCCCGCATCTCGGGGATGAGCTGCAGAATGTAGTTGGCCATCGCCTTGGCGTCCGGCCGGACCGAATTCAGGATGCTGAGCATCACGACGCCCTCGATGCCGCCGAACGGATGGTTCGAGACGACGACGACCGGGCCCTCCTTGGGGATCCGCGCGCGATCCTCGTCGGAGAGCACGGTCCGCACGTCCATGCCCAGCAGGATGTCGTCGCAGAAGAAGCGCGAGGCGTCCTGCTCGTGGCAGCGGCGGCCGTCGAAGATGATCTTGTCGAGCTTGTGGAAGCCCACGGCGCGCTCGACGATCCTGCAGGCGATCGGATTGCGGAGCCCGGCGGGGGCGATGGCCGGATCGATTTTGAAGATTCTGTCGTCGTGCTTGGGTTTCGTCATGCCGATGGAGGTCCTAGGATGCGCCGTCCCGGACGACCAGGGCGGGCGCGGATTCGAGTTCCGTGGATTCGCCCCGATTGTACACCAGAGCCGGACGCCGGCGCAAGGTCGGGAAACGGCCGCGGTTACGGCGGGGCGCATCTCCGTTTTGCTCCCCGATCCGTCCATGGCAATGAGCGGACGTACT
>CAYVJM010000261.1:0-3616 GCA_964451695.1 uncultured Lentisphaerales bacterium
AACGTCTTCATCGGCGACGACGTCAAGGAGCTGCTTCCCCGCTACCTGAGCTTCATGCGCGGCGTCGTCGAGTCCTCCGATCTCTCGCTCAACGTCTCCCGCGAGATGCTCCAGGACGACGCGATCATTCGTCGCATCCGCAAGGTCCTCGTCGGCAAGATCATCGCCAACATCGAGGACATGAAGAAGAATCGTCCCGACGACTTCGCCACGTTCAGCCGCGAGTTCGGGCGCATGATCAAGGAAGGCGTCCACAGCGACTGGGAGAACTTCGACAAGCTCAAGGAACTCGTCCTCTTCCCCTCGACGTTCTCCGAGGACGAGACGAAGCCCGTCTCGCTCGCCGACTACGTCGCCCGGATGCCTTCCGGCCAGCAGGAGATCTACTACATCTCCGCCGACACGTTCAAGGCGGCGAAGCACTCCCCCGTGCTCGAAGCGTTTGCGAGCCGCGGCTTCGAAGTGCTCTTTTTCACCGACCCCGTCGACGAGTTCGTCGCCGAGCGCCTCAGCGAGTACGGCGGCAAGAAGCTTCGCGCCGCCGACAAGGGCGAACTCGACCTCGATGACGGCGAGGACGCGGAGAAGGAGAAGGCCAAGAAGGACAAGGACGGCAAGTCCGCTCCGACCGAGGAGGAAAAGTCGTTCAAGCCGCTCTTCGACTACCTGGCCGGGCGTTTCAAGGATGTCGTGAAGACCGTGCGTCTCTCCGCCCGCCTGACCGATTCGGCCTGCTGCCTCGTCGCGGACGAACATGCGCACAGCGCGCACATGGAGCGCGTGCTCAAGGCGTTCAATCAGGAAGTGCCGAAGTCCCTGCGCATCCTCGAGATCAATCCGAAGCACCCCGTGGCCCAGCGCCTGCTCGAGCTGGCGAAGGCGGATGCCGGCGCCGAGGCGCTTGCGGACGCCGCCGACCTGCTCTACGGCCAGGCGCTTCTCGCCGAAGGCTCACCGGTCGACGACCCCGCCCGCTTCAACAAGCTCGTCAGCGCGATGATGCTCAAGTAGTCTGCGCGGCGAGGCCCTTGAGGCGGAGAAGGGCGGCGGGGTCGGGTTCGCGGCCGCGGAAGGCCTTGAAGACGTCCATGGGATGTTCCGCGCCGCCCCGGGCGAGGAAGGTCTCGGCGTAGCGGCGTCCGAGGCGGCGCACGGCATCGTCGTTCCCGACGCCCGTTTCGAGGAAGGCGCAGAAGACGTCGGCCGCGAGCACTTCCGCCCAGAGGTAGCTGTAGTAGCCTGCGGCATAGCCGCCGGCGAAGATGTGCGTGAAGCTGCAGAGCGAACGGTCTTCGGGAATCGGCGGCATGACGGCGAAGCGGCGCGCGGCGGCGGCCTCGGTCTCCTCGACGGTCGGGCAGGTCTCCGACGGGAACTTCGCGTGCAGATCGAGGTCCACGAGGGCGAAGCGGAGCTGGCGGACGGTCTGCATCGCGGCGTGGTGCGTGTCGGAGGCGTGGATGCGCCGGAGCGTGTCGTCGTCGAGCGGCGCGCCGGTGTCGACGTGGCGCGAGAGGCTGCGGAGGACTTCGGGGCGGGCGCTCCAGTTCTCGAGGAACTGGCTGGCGACTTCGACGGCGTCCCATTCGACGTTGTTGATCCCGGAGGCCTCGGGGATGTCGACCCGGGTGAGCATGTGCTGGATCGCGTGGCCGAACTCGTGGAAGAGCGTGGCGATCTCGCCGGGCGTCATGCAGGAGGGTCGGCCGCCGGAGGGGACGGCCTGGTTGCAGACCATCAGCGCGATCGGGCGGCGGACGGTGCCGTCTGGCAGGACTTCGCGCGTCTGGAATTCGTTCATCCAGGCGCCGCCGCGTTTCGTCTCGGGGCGGCTGTAGGGGTCGAGGTAGAACCAGGCGATCGTCTCGCCTGCGGCGTCGGCCATGCGGAAGAAGCGCACGTCGGGATGCCAGACCGGGGCCTGACCGTCGGCGGGCAGGACGCGCGCGCCGGTGAGCTTCTCGACAAGGGCGAAGAGCCCGGCGAGGACGTGTTCGAAGGGGAAGAAGGGGCGGAGCGATTCGGGCGAATACCCGAAGCGGGCCTCGACCTGGCGGCGCGCCCAGTAGGCCGTGTCCCACGGGCGGAGCGGGCCGTCGGCGAATCCGTTCGCCTCGGCGAAGCGCTGGAGATCGGCGAGTTCCGCGCGGGCCGGTTCGATGGCGGCGGCGCCGACGCGATCGAACATCGCATAGACCGGTTCGGCGGCGCCGGCCATTTTCCCGGCGAGGCTGAGCGCCGCGAAGTCGGGGTAGCCGACGAGCTGCGCCATCTCTCGGCGCAACTCGAGGATGCGCGCGATGACGGGGGTGTTGTCGATGTCGCCGGAGGCGGCGCGGGCGACGCTCGCGCGGTAGAGCTGTTCGCGCAGATCGCGGCGCTCGGCGTATTGCATGAAGGGGCCGAGAACGGCGTGTTCGAGCGTGACGCGCCAGGGACCGGCCTCGGGCGAGGCGTCCGCCTCGCCGGCGTTGCGCGCGGCCTCGGCGCAGGCGCCGAGCAGGGTCGCGGGCAGGCCTGCGACATCGTCGCGGCCGCGGAGCGTCAGGGCGAAGGCCTTGGTGGCGTCGATGACGTTGTTGGAGAACGTCATCGAGAAAGAGGAGAGTTCCTGGACGATCGCGTTGAAGCGCGTCTTCGCCTCGCCATCGAGCGCGACGCCGCTGTGTCGGGCGGAGAGCAGCGCGTTCTCGACGACGCGGCGGCGGCCGGCGTCGAGGGTGGCGAATGAGGGCGAGGCTTGCAGCGCGGCGAGTGCGTCGTAGAGCGGCCGGCTCTGCATGATGCGCATGGAGAAGGCGATGATGGCGGGCTGGAGCGACTTTTCGACTTCGCGCCAGGCGTCGCAGTTGGCCACGCTCAGGAGATGTTCGACGACGCCCCAGGCGCGCCAGAGCGGCGCGGTGGCGTCGTGGAGCGCAGCGACGCGCCCGTCCCACGTCGGCTCGCAGCGCCGTTCGAGCGCGGCGACGCGGCGTTCGGCCTCGGCGATCATCGCTTCCACGGCTGGGGCGGCATGCTCCGGACGGATGGCCGCGAAATCGGGAAATTCGGCGAGAGGGAGCAGGGGGTTGTCGGACATGGCGTGAGGTGGAGGGCGGACGGGGGAGGGGCTGGCTAGAAGGGGCGCCCGTCGAAGCGCGGCTGCTGGCGGCGCATCTGCATCTTGGGCTGCTCCAGGAAGAGGGCGTACCACTCGTCGCCGAGCCCGGCGTTGGAGAACTCGCGGGGCTTGTTGTTGGCGAGGCGGTCGCGGTTGCGGTTGAGCGTCTCGTTCTCGTTGTCCTTGCAGCCCTTGACGAGCAGGGCGTGGGCCTTGTCCGGCATGTCGAGTTTGAGGGCGATCCAGGCCATCAGCGAATAGAGCAGCGCGCTCTGGTTGTACTTCAGCCGGGCCTTCGCCTTGAGGAAGGTCTTCTCGATTTCCTCGAACGGCGCTTTGTTGGCGAACTGGCGCGCGATCTTCATCGCGCCGCTCATCGGGTCGAGGATGAGGCAGCGGGGCAGCATTTCGTCGACCTTCTTGAAATCCTGCATCTGGAAGTGGAACTGCATGCGGGTCGTGTTGAGCTGGCGGGAGAAGAGCGGCGTCCACTTGCAGAACGGCTCCAGCTTC
>CAYVJM010000262.1:0-3615 GCA_964451695.1 uncultured Lentisphaerales bacterium
ATCTCCGGCGACCACGTGATCGCGATCTGCGCGCGCCACCTCCAGTCCATCGGCCAGCTCCGGAACAATCTCGTCGTCCTCACGCCGATGAGCAACCTCGGCCTCCGCCTCGCCTTCGACAAGATGGGCATCCGCTGGATGGACGCCGGCGTCGGCGACCGCCTCGTGCTCGAACTGATGAAGAAGCAGAACGCCTGCCTCGGCGGCGAACAGTCCGGCCACGTGATCTTCCTCGACAAGCACACCACGGGCGACGGCATCGTGACCGCCCTCCAGCTCCTCGCCGTGATGAAGCGCGAGGGCCGCCGCCTCTCCGACCTCTCCGGCATCTTCCAGAACGCGCCGCAGACACTCCTCAACATCGCCGTCAAGGACAAGCCGCCGCTGGAGACGCTGCCCGGCGTCATCCGCGCAACCGAGACCGCCGAGCGCGAACTCGGCAGCCAGGGCCGCGTCCTCGTCCGCTACTCCGGAACCCAGCCGATGTGCCGGGTCATGATCGAGGCCACGACCCAGGAAGCTGCCGACCGCCTCGCCGAATCCATCGCCGCCGAGATCCGCAAGGGCGTCGGCGCCTAGTTCCTCCACGCCATGAACATCCTCCTGGACGCCCGCACCGCCATTCCGCGCTTCCCCGGCGTCGGACGGTACGCGCTGGAGCTTTCCTGCGCGCTGGCGGGTCTCTTCGCGACCACCGGCGACCGTCTTTCGCTGATCTGCAACCGCGCCGTCAAGCGCGCGTTCCCGGAAAACACCGGCATCGACGTCTACGAATGCGACGTGCCGCCCGACGCCCCGGACGCCTGCGGCGCGCTTGGGCGGATCGTCCAGGCGGCAAAGCCGGACATCTACCACACCCCCAATCGGCTCTGCGGTCCGATCCCGGGACTTCCGGCCGTGCTGACGCTCCACGACTGCGTGCCCGTGAAGTGCGCGTTCGAGACGACGCCGCAGGAGCGCATCGCCTACCTCACCTCCGTCGGCTCCGCGCTCAAGGCCTGCACCCGCGCCATCACCGTCTCGCAGGCCACGCTGGCGGACATCGCCGACCTCTTCCCCGGCGACGCCGGCAAGTGCCGCGTGATCCCGCACGGCGTCGGCGCCCCCTTCAAGCCGACCTCTGCCGAGAGCCACGCCGCCGTCGCCAAGTCGCTCGGCTTCTCACGCCCGATGATTCTGTACATCGGCGACAACAAGCGCCACAAGAACCTCGTCGAGCTCTTCCGGGGCTACGACCGCGCCCGCGAGATGCTCCACGGCGTGCGCCTCGTCCTCGGCGGCTTCGGCTGCAAGCCGGCGCCGCGCCACACGCGCCTGATCCGCGAGCTCGGCCTCGAAGAACTCGTCACCTGGATCGGCGACGTCCCCGAGGCGGACCTCCCCGCGCTCTACGGCGCCGCCGCCGCCTTCGTCATGCCCAGCCTCTACGAGGGCTTCTGCATGCCCGTCGTCGAGGCGATGGCCTGCGGCACGCCCGTCGCCTGCTCGGACATCCCGGCCTCCCGGGAAGTCTGCGGGGACACGGCCGTCTACTTCGACCCCAGGGAGCCCGACTCGATCGCCCAGGCGCTCGTCACGGCCGCCACCGACAACATCGTGCGCAACCGCCACCGGGCCGCCGCCTTTGACAAGGTGCGCGGCTACACCTGGGAGGCCGCCGCGCAGGCCACCCGCGAAGTCTATCTGGAGGCGCTCGCCGCCTGGCAGGCGCGAGCCAGCGAATCGGAGAAGCAACTATGAAGCAGAAGTTCGTCCTCATCGTCTCCCTCGTCGCCGGCATCCTCGCCGCCATCCTCGCCAAAGCCTGGATCGACGCCCGCAACGCGGAAGTCAAACGCGAACTCGATCGCATCTACGCCCGCGCCCAGCGCGTCAAGGTCGTCGCCGCCGGCCGCGCCCTGCCCGTCGGCACCACGCTCCAGAACACCGACCTCGGCACCATCGACATGCTCGTCTCCTCGGTCAGCGACGACATGATCCTCGAGTCGGATCTCCTGCGCATCGCGGGTCGCCGGCTCGTCCGATCCCTCGATGTCCGCAACCCCGTCCTCTGGAGCTACATCGAAGGCGGCAAGCAGTCCTTCCGCGGACTCTCCGACGAAATTCAGCAGAAGATGCGCGCCGTCTCCATCCCCGTCTCCGGCGCCTCGGGCGTCTCCGGCATGGTCCGCCCCAACGACTGCGTCGACGTGCTCGGCTCCTTCGCCCTCCCCGCCCAGGGCGCGGCTTCGGAAGACGCGTTGGAGATGGTCACGCTGACCGTTCTCCAGAACGTCACCGTCCTCGCCGTCGGCAGCGACACCCAGCGGACGCTCGGCGACGCGCGCGGCGCCTCCGGCTACAGCTCGATCACGCTCCAGGTCACCCCGCGCGAAGCCGAGATCCTCGTCTTCGCCCAGCAGATGAAGGGCCGCCTCTTCCTCACGCTGCGCAACAAGTCCGACGTCTATTTCGAGAACGACCTGCCGCGCGTGGACTTCAACCAGATCGAGACCGAGCTGAAGTCCCTCAACGACTACCGTCAGAAGGAAATCCGGCGCATCCGGCCCACCCCCTGACCGCACCCCGCCACGGCCATGAACGTCCTCACCATCTACAAGCCAGGCACCGCTCCCGTCAAATCGGAGATCGCGGACGGATCCTACACGATCGGCCGCGGCGAACGCTGTCGCATCCGCCTGCCCGACCCGGCCGTCAGCGAGCGCCACGCCCTGCTCGTCGTCGCCGGCGCCGCCTGCAAGATCGAGGACATCGGCTCCGAAAACGGCACATACATCAACGCCGTGCCCGTCCGCAAGCCCGCCACCGTGCTGCCTTCCACGCCCGTCACCATCGGGCCCTACACGCTCACGATCGCCCACGTTCCCGACGAGACCGTCCCCGCGCCCCAGCCCGCCGCCCATTCCGCAGTCAAGCACGGCACACCGGCTGAACCCGAGCCGGAGCCCGCGTCCACGCCCGAGCCCGAGCCCACGCGCACCGACCCCGACGCCGAGCTGAAGCGCTCCGTCAAATCCCAGATTCACCGGGAACTCGTCGAACGCCTCGACATCAAGCGCCTCTCCGCCTCCCACATCGACGCCGAAGAGCTCCGCCGCCGCGCCCGCGACACGATCGCCGCCATCGTCACCGAAATCCGCGCCAAGCTCCCGCGTTCCCTCGACCCCGACGCCCTCGGCGGCGAAATCCTAGACGAGGCCCTCGGCCTCGGGCCGCTCGAAAACCTCCTCGCCGACGACGCCGTCACCGAAATCATGGTCAACGGCCCCGACCGCATCTTCGTTGAAAAAAGCGGCAAGATCCAGCTCACGCAGCAGGCGTTCATGGACGCCCAGTCCGTCATGGCCGTCATCGAACGCATCGTCTCGCCGCTCGGGCGCCGCGTCGACGAAAGCCAGCCGTACGTCGACGCCCGCCTGCCCGACGGCTCCCGCGTCAACTGCATCATCCACCCGCTCTCGCTCGTCGGTCCCTGCATCACGATCCGCAAGTTCTCCCGCCGACAGCTCTTCGACAAGGACCTGATCCGCCTCGGCACGCTCACCGACGACATGGCGAAGTTCCTCGACGTCTGCGTCAAGATGCGCAAGAACATCATCGTCTCCGGCGGCACCG
>CAYVJM010000263.1:0-3598 GCA_964451695.1 uncultured Lentisphaerales bacterium
CGGCGGCATCGCCTACATCTTCCAGGATCCGATGTCCGCGCTCAATCCCGTGCTGCGTATCGGCGTGCAAATGCGGGAGGCGTTGCCGGCGGGGATGTCGCGCAGCGCCGCCCGGGAGCGTCTGGGCGGTCTGCTCGCGTCGGTGGATCTTCCGGACGCCCGTCTTCTCGACGCCTTCCCCTGCGAACTGAGCGGCGGCATGGCGCAGCGCGTCTGCCTGGCGATGGCGATGGCGGCGGAACCGGCCCTGCTCGTCGCGGACGAGCCGACGACGGCGCTCGATGTCGTGGCGCAGAAGACCGTACTGGAGCTGATGGAGCGCGTCTGCCGCGGCGTGGGGACGTCGGTCCTGCTCATCACCCACAATCTCGGACTCGTCGCCCGCCATGCGGACACGGTGTCGGTGATGTACGCCGGGCGCATCGCGGAATCCGGGACGGTCGAGGAGGTGCTAGGGGGTCCGGCGCACCCCTACGCGCGCGGTCTGCTCGCGGCGGTGCCGCCGCTGGACGGTGGCACGGTGGATGACCTGGCCACGATCCCCGGACGCGTCCCGCCACCGGCGGAGTGGGGACGGGGTTGCGCCTTCGCGCCCCGATGCCCTCTCGCCATGCCGATCTGCTCGCAGGAGGATCCTCCCGAAATCGCGCTCGGCGGCGGTCACGCCGCCTGGTGCGTGGCCGCTGGGCCGAGATGAGCCGCAGCCGTGAGTCGTAGCCGCCAAGAAATCACTTTCCCATCGCCGGGGTTCTCTGGTAAACTGTGGCCATGTTTTTCGTGAACAGCATGTTGCCGTCAAAATCGTTTGTCGGCGTGACGCTTGCGGGCGTCGTGGCGGCGGTGGTGGCTCCGCCGTTCCCGGCGGCTGCCCAAGTGCCGGGCAACGTGCCTTTTTCGCGCTACGAACCGATCCTGGAGCGCGCCATTTTCGGCGCACCTCCTCCGCCGCCGTCGACAAACGAGACGGCTTCTGCGGAGGGCGAAGTTCCGGTCGAAGAGCCCTTCGTGATCCCTCCGGGCCTCGACAAGGTGAAGGTCACCCTGATCTCGCGATTCCGCGGCATTCCCGCCGCGGGCTTCACGGACGGCGAATCGAACACGCCGTACTACCTGCTCGAAGGCCAGTCCAACGACTTCCAGCTCGTCTCCGTCGACTTCCCGGCCCAGACGATCCGCCTCCGGCGCGGCGCGTTCGAGGCCGACTTGCCGCTGTGGGTCAACCCCGCGACCACGAATCATGCGGATCTGGCGAGCTTCGGCATGCCTGGAGGCGCGGCGTCCGCGGCGCCCGCCGGCGTAGGCGGACGCGTCGCGGCGGTGCCGACGGTCTCCTCCTCCCGCCCGGCGCCGGCCGCGCCGACGGCCGAAGAGCTGAAGCGCCGCGAGGAGTTCCGCCTCCGCCGCGAAGAGGCGCGCAAACAGCGCGAAGAAGAACGCAAGAAGCAGGCCGAGGAGCTGGCCAAGCTCACCCCTGAGCAGCGCGAACGCCGTCTCCACAATCTCAACGTGGAGTTGATCATCAACGACAGCGGGCCGCCGCTGCCCATCACGCTTGACGCCCAGGACATGCAGAAGCTCTCGGACGCCGGCTTCGACGTGCCGGGCCACACGCCGGCCGAAAAGAACGTCCCTGCGAAATGAACGGCATGGCCACCATCCAGATCGCGGCGGAAGGCGCGGATCGCCCCCAGCTCCGACTCCCCGGCACGTTCGTCTGGGAGACGCTGCCCGAGACAGCGCCCGACGGCCTGCCCTATCTTGGCGCCATCGTCAACAACGACGCCGTGTCCCTCCAGACGCGCCTCGACATGAACTGCTCGGTTCGCGGCGTCACCGCCAAGGATCCCGACGGCTCGCGCATCCTGCGCCGTTCGATGGGCTTCCTGCTGGCGATGTCCGCGCGCCAGGCGTTTCCGGGCGCCAAGCTGCGCATCCATCACTCGCTGGGCGACGGCATGTTCTTCACGCTGCGTCAGCCCGGAGAAGCCGACAACGCGCCCCTCGGCGCCAAGGCCGCCCGCGCCTTGGAGAAGGCGATGCGCGCGGCCGTGGCCGACAACTTGCCGGTCGAATGCCTCGACTGCGCCTATGACGAGGCGGTCGCCCATTTCACCCAAGCCGGACAACTGGACAAGGTCGGCCTGCTCAACCACATCAACACGCCGTCCGTCCGTCTCCTGCGCTGCGACGGCTTCACCGATCTCGCGCAAGGCCCCGTAGCCAGCCGTACCGGGGTGCTCGGCGTCTTCGCCCTCATCCCCTACGAAAACGGCTGCGTCCTCCAGATGCCCGCCCAGGCCGATCCCGCGACCCCGGCCCCCTTCAAGCCCAGTCCCGAACTGATGCGCGTCCACCGCGAGCACGCCCACTGGGGCGAGACGATGGGGATGCGCAGCGTGGGGCAGCTCAACCAGGCCGTCTACGAGCTGCGCATCAGCGACGTGATCCAGATGTCCGAGGCGCTCCACGACAAGAACTTCGCCCGCATCGCCGACCAGGTGGCCGCGCGCACCCCCCTGCCCCGGCTCGTGCTCATCGCCGGGCCCTCCTCCGCCGGCAAGACGACCTCCGCCAAGCGCCTGGGCATCCACCTGCGCGTCAACGGATTCCGCCCGGTGACGCTCTCGACGGACGATTACTTCGTCGGCGAAGGGCGCAATCCGCTGGACGCCGATGGCAAGCAGGACTACGAGCACCTCGAGGCCCTCGACTTGGCCATGTTCAACGAGCACCTCACCGAATTGCTCGCCGGCCGCCCGATCAAGCGGCGTCTCTTCGACTTCCACACGAAGCAGCCGGTCTTCACGGACGAGACGCTCCGGCTCGAGCCGCGAGACATCCTCGTCGTGGAAGGCATCCACGGTCTCAACCCCGCTTTGACGGCGATCGTGCCGCGCGAGCGCAAGTTCATGATTTTCCTGAGCGCGCTCACCCAGCTCGGCATCGACGACAACAACATTCTCTCCACCACCGACAACCGCCTCGTCCGGCGCATCGTCCGCGACCATCTCTTCCGCAAGCACTCCGCGCTCGACACGATCCGGATGTGGCCCTCCGTGCGCCGCGGCGAGGAGCGCTGGATATTCCCCTTCCAGGACGAGGCGGACATCTCCTTCAACACCGCCCTCGACTACGAGCTGGCGGTGCTGCGTCCCTTCGCCGAGCCCCTCCTGGCCGAGATCAAGCCCCACCATGCGGAATACACCACCGCGCGTCGTCTCCAGGCGGTGCTCCGCAATTTCCACCCCACCACCCCATCCGCCGTACCGGGCGACTCGATCCTGCGCGAATACATCGGCGGCAGCCTGCTCAAGTACTGAGACTCTCCCCCACCCTCTTCCATGAACATCCGCATCGTCAACTGGACCCCCTCGCGCCGTTCGCGCACCATCGAAGTCTTCCTCAAGCGCCCCGCCTTCGACCCCGAGGCCGAACAGGTCGCCGCCGAGATGCTTCTCGACATCAAAACCCGCGGCGAGCCCGCTGTGCTGGCCGCCATCGCCAAATACGAGGGCGTCTCGCTCAAGCCCTCCGAGCTGCGCGTCTCGAAGGCGGAGTTCGACGACGCCGAGTCCAAAGTCCCCGAACGCATCAAGCG
>CAYVJM010000264.1:0-3558 GCA_964451695.1 uncultured Lentisphaerales bacterium
CCTGCGTCAGCTACGGCGCCTCGCCGCGCGCGGCGATCGCGATGGCGGAGGCCGCCCGCGCCCTCGCTCTGCTCGATGGCCGCCCCTCGGTGGGCTTCGAGGACGTCAAGGCCGTGGCCGCCCCCGTCCTCAACCATCGCCTCATCCTCAACTACCAGGCGCGGCTCGACAAGGTCACGGCGGAGTCGCTCGTCCAGGAACTCCTCGACACGCTCGACGAAGCGGCGATGAACCTGCCTGCGGGAGTGGAGATCCAATGAAGCCGAAGGCTCTCTTGAAATTCACGGCGGCGGCTAGCCGCATTGCCTCTGCCTCGTTTTCTGTATTCATTGGGGGTGAGTGCGGAGCCTCGCGCTCCCAGGGTGGAGACCCTGCCACGGAGTCTGAGGCGCACCGCGCCGGGGCACGGGCGAGGGGCGGCTCGCCGGGACGGCGTCGCCCTACCTTCCGAGGCGCCGCGACGGCGGCGCTGCTCGCGCTCTTCGCGGTCGCGGTCGCGCTCGATGCGTCCGCGCAGTCCGCGCACAAGACAGAGAGCGGCCTGCTCGTGCGGGATACGACCCTCGCGCCCGAGGACTGGGTTCACGGCATGGCCGTGCATCGCTTCGTCATCGAGAACCCCTCGAACCGGCGCCGGGGCGTGAGCCTCTGGATGCCGGCCACGCACTACGGCTCGGGGTCCATCGAATCCATGACTGCGCGCCTCGTGATCGAAAGCGGTTCGAGCGCGGCGGTCGCGATGCCCCAGCCGCCCATCCCGCTGTCGGGCGGGCAGGACATGCGCGTCAGCGAACGTGGCTACGACGACCTCAACGTCAATCTTTCGGCGGGAAACGTCCAACGCGGCGCCTACTGGGGCAACACCCAGCTTCCCCAGCTCCTGTTGTCGCGGGCGCTTTCGGCTGAAACCCTCGCGACAACCTGGCATGCGTGCCTCGAAGCGTGGCTGAAGCGGCAGCCCCAGGCGTCCGTGGAAGCCGCCTCCGCATTCAAGCCCACGCGCACGACGCTGAACCCCGAGGCCTGGCCGCAGACATGGCTCGACTTCTCGACCTTCGATGGCTGTTTCGTGGCCGAGGAGGACTACCGGCGCTTCACTGCCGAGACGCAGCGCGCGCTCATCGACTACGCCGCAGCCGGCGGCACCGTCGTGCTGGTCGGTTTCACGACGCCGACCCCGGAGTGGCAGGAGCATATCGCCCGTCCTTCCGACGCGCCCAAAGGCCTGGCCATCTGGCCGCTCGGCCATGGTCGTCTCGCGCTCGTGCAAGAGAAGGATCCGGCCGCCTGGAGCGGCGAAATCCAGGAGACGCTGCTGAGCGGTTTCTTGCGCACGCGCCAACCCTGGGCGACGACGACGACGACTCATTTCCCCTACACGTCGAACCTCCTCCGCGAGGCCAAGGAGTCGATTCCGCTCGGGATCGAGATGGGCGTCCCGGTGAATGCCTTCTTCGCGCTGCTGCTCGTCTTCGCCGTCGTCGCCGGCCCCGTCGCGGTGCGTGTCGCGGCCAAGTACAATCGGCGGATGTGGCTGCTCTGGGCCGTTCCGGCGTTCGGCTTTCTCTTCAGCGGCGCGATTTTCGCGGGCATCCTCGTCTTCGAGGGCGTCTCGCCGACGATGCGCCGCCAGGCGATCACGCTCCTCGACCAGCCGAACCGCCATGCCGCCACGCTCGGGGCCGTAGGCGTCTACACACCCGGAACGCTGCGCGGAGGCCTCGCCTTCGAGCACGGCACCGAGATCACGCCCGTCAACCCGGAGGCGGGAGGGCGGATCGAGTTCGGCACGCGCCAGGTCTACTCCGACTGGGTGCCTCCGCGCATGGCGGCCTTCTTCCGGCTGCGCCGCAGCGAGACGCGCGCCGAGCGGCTCGTCGTCGAACGGAAGGACGACGGCGCGCTGGAAGTCGTCAACGCCTTGGGCGCCCCGATCGAGCGGCTGCGTCTGTGGGACGACGCGGGCGTCCTCCACGAAGCGACCGACATCCCGCCCGGCGCCCGGCAGGCGCTGAAGCCGCTCGGGGCTTCCGAAACAGGTCCCGGGAATCTCCGCCAGCCCCAGGACGTCCATGCGTGGGCGTCCGAATACCTCTATGCGACGGAATCGCCGGGATGGGCTTTTCCCCTGCGCGACACCGGTCTCCGCAACATCAGCTTTCCACCTACGCCGCGCGCCTACGTCGCCCACCTCGCCGGGTGCCCCTTCATCGAAAATCCGCTGGAGGGCCGCAGGTCCCGCGGGACCCAAGCCGCCATCGTCATCGGCCGCTACTAGCCGCCCAGCCCCCAGGACCGAAGAACCATGCACGTGCACATCCAGTCTCTCTCCCGCCACTTCGGCACCGTCAAGGCGGTGGACGACGTGTCGTTTTCCATCGGCGAAGGCGAGGTCATCGGCTTCGTCGGCCCCAACGGCGCCGGCAAGACGACGGCCATGCGGATCATGGCGACGCTCGACGAGCCGACTTCCGGCGACGTCCTCTTCGACGGCCGCTCGGTGCTGGACTTCCCGGAGCACGCCCGGCGGCGGCTCGGCTTCATGCCCGACGCGCTGCCCGAGCATCCCGACATCACCGCGCACGAGTACGTCGATTTCTTCGGCCGCGCCTTCGGCCTCAAGGGCAAGGCGCTCCACAAGGCCGTCGACGAGGTCGAGGCATTCACGGGACTCGGCCCCATCCGCGACAAGACGCTCCAGGCGCTCTCGAAAGGCATGAAGCAGCGCGTCAGCCTCGCCCGCGCCCTCGTCCACGACCCCGACCTGCTCATCATGGACGAGCCGGCCAACGGCCTCGATCCGCGCGCCCGCATCGAACTGCGCGAACTCGTCAAGATCCTCGCCGAAAACGGCAAGACGATCCTCGTCAGCTCGCACATTCTCTCCGAGCTCGCCGAGATGTGCACGGGGGTCGTGATCCTCGAACGCGGCAAGCTCCTGAGCGACGGCACGCGCGGCGTCGCCGCCTCGGCGGCCGCGCCGCAGACCGTCCGCGTCTTCGTTCGCGCGCTCGGGCTGGCGCCCGGCGACCTCGTGAAGCGCGTGCTCGAAATGCCGCAGAGCCTCAAGGCGGACGAGCGCAACGCCGGCTGCTCCGTGGAGATCGCCGGCGGCGACGACGAGGCGGCCGCGCTACTTGCCGACCTCGTGGCGCACGGCGTACGCCTCGTCGAATTCCGGGTCGACGCGCTCAAGCTCGAAGACGTCTTTCTGGCCGTCACGAAGGGAGACCTCGCATGAATCTCCCCGCCCGTTTCGCCCTGAATCCCGTGACGCTCAAGGAGCTGCGCCAAATGGTGCGCAGCCGTCTCGTCTCGGGCGGGCTCATCGCCCATCTCTTCCTCCAGCTGGCGGTCGTCGCCCTCGTCGTGCTCGCCTCGAAGGACATCGTGGCGGACCTCTTCGGCGAAGGCCTTGGCAAGGTGGTCTTCGGCGTGTCGGCCGCGATGCTGGCTTTGATGGCGATGCTCGCGATCCCCAGTTTCATCGGAACGCGCCTGGCCGCGGAACGGAACGCCGCTAAGCTCGATCTCCAGTTCATCACCGTGCTGGCCCCG
>CAYVJM010000265.1:0-3551 GCA_964451695.1 uncultured Lentisphaerales bacterium
CCAGCGTGCGCGCGCAGACGTTCCGCGACGTCGAGCAGATCGTCGTGGACGGCGGGAGCTCGGACGGGAGCCTCGACGTGATCCGCGCCTCGGCGCCGACGATCGCGCGCTGGGTCTCCGAGCCGGATTCGGGGATCTACAACGCGATGAACAAGGGTATCCGCATGGCCTCCGGGGACTACCTGCTGTTTCTCAACAGCGGCGACTGCCTGGCCGCGCCGGACGTCCTGGATGGCGTCTTCCGCGAGGACGATCCGGATTGCGGGATGATCTACGGCGACACGCTGCGGAAGACCTCTGGCGGCGAGGAGCTTCGGACGACGCCCGGACGCCTGACGCCGTTCGCGTTCTACAAGTTCCGGGTCTGCCACCAGTCGGTCGTCTACCGGCGTTCCCTCTTCGAGACGCATGGCGGGTACGACGAGTCCTTCAAAATCTCCGCCGACGCGGAGTTCAACGTCCGGTGCCTGCGGGCCGGCGTCAAGGCCCGGCGCGTCGACTTCCCCATCGCCCGCTACGAAGGCGGCGGCGTGAGCGCCACCGCGACAGCGGGCGCGACGGCGGAGAATCATCGCATCTGGCAGCGGCATCTGGGCCCCGGCATCCTGGAGGACTACGACCGCCTCGCGGCGCTCGACGCCGAGTGCCGCCGTCTCAAGCGCGCCGAGGACTGGATCGAGGAGGCCAAGCGCAAGCCGCTGTGGTACAATGTCGCCCTCGTCTGCAAGTGGCGGTGGGATCGGCTGACCGGCCGCATGCCCACCCGGAGGTGATCCTGACGATGGACATGCCCGCAAACACAACCGGACCTTCGGTCTCCGTGGTCATCCCGGCGTTCAACGCCGCCGCGTGGCTGCAGCGCGCCATCGACAGCGCCCTGGCGCAGACGGTCAAGCCGTGCGAGATCATCGTGGCCGACGACGGCAGCACGGACGCCACCGCCGAAGTCGTGTCCCGGTACGGGGACGCGGTCCGGTATGTGCGTTTCAACCACTGCGGCGTCTACGCCGTCCGCAACGCGATCCTTGCCGAATTGAAGGGGACTTGGTTCCTCAACCTCGACGCCGACAACTGGATCGAGCCCGACTTCCTCGCGAAGGCGCTGGAAGTCGTGGAGGCCCATGCGGACGACGACGCCTTCGCTTTCGTCTATCCGGACATGCAGCGGTTCGGCGAGGCGGAGGACGGCGTCGAACGACCCGATTTCAGCGTCGAGAAGCTGAAGACGCGCAACTACCTCGACATGAATTCGCTCATCCGCACCGACGTCGCCCGGCGGTTCGGCTTCGATCCCGCCTTCAACAGCGGGCAGGGCGACTACGACTTCTTTCTGACCTTGGTCGAAAACGGGTTCATCGGCGCTCCGTTGCGCAGTTCTCGCCTCCACTACTGCGTCCACCCGGGCAGCATCAGCTACGAGGGCCGCCGCCGCTTCCGC
The DNA here is from genome assembly GCA_964451695.1 of uncultured Lentisphaerales bacterium. GTDB lineage: Bacteria > Verrucomicrobiota > Kiritimatiellia > RFP12 > UBA3636 > JAAZAI01. The sequence goes on from CAYVJM010000265.1 coordinate 1,439, forward strand.
CACCGCCTGCTCGCCGAGCAGATCATCGAGAAGCATGTGGCGTTTTTTTCAGAGCGCGAAGCCGCGGCGCTCCGCGACGGCGCCCGGCGCGGCAGCGCCAACGCGATGTGGGACGCCGCGCTCGAGGAGTACGAGGCGGGACGCTATCGCGAGGTGCTCCGCTACGCGCGCATCGCCCTCCGGTGCGATGTTCGCATGGTGTCCCGCGCCCGTGCCCGCCTGTTGTTCATGAGCCTCGTCGTCTGCGGCTCCGCCGGCATCCTCTGCCTCAGCCGTCCGGTGCAGTTCGGCGAGTCGCGTCTGATCGCGCCCGCCAGAATCCTGCTACGGGCTTGTCGCAAGGCCTGGGTGGCGTGGAGCGCGCTGGCGATGCGGCTCGGCCGCGTCAAGACGCCGAAGATCTGGATCGATCTGGACGGCGGCCCCGTCGGCCGCGATACGCCCCGGATCCGCACGCGGCGATCCGTCGAGTTGCAGGACTACCGGAACTGGCGCTGGCTGGTCGATGGGGAGACGCCGGCGGAGAACGACTACATCGTGCGCCTCCGGCCCGGCGACGAGCTCTATCCCGAGGCGCTGTTCATGCTGGCCCGCGAGGCCGCCCGGCGGGCCAGCCCGGACCTGGTCTATGGCGACCACGCCTGGTGGAACGGGGAACGGAGCCTCCAGCCCTGCTGGAAGCCCGATTTCCCCCAGTCCGAGATCGTTCGCAACCTCGACGTCCTGCGCGCCGCCGCGCTGGTGAAGGCCGTCCTCCGGAGCGGGGAAGGAGCCGGCGTATCGTTGCCGGAGGCCGGACCGGCTTCGGTCGCCCATGTCCCGTATATCCTGATGAACCTGCACGTGCCGTGCGAGGCTCCGCCTCCGCAGGACGCCTTCGTCCCGGACTCCTCGCTCCGCGTAGCCGTCGTCATCCCCACGAAGAACCGCGCGGCGCTGCTGGCGCGATGCGTCCAGTCGCTGCGCGCTCGGACCGCCCATCCCGCCCTGGACATCGTCGTCGTGGACAATGGCAGCACCGACGAAGACGCGGTGGACTTCCTGTCTCAATGCGGCGAACGGGTGGTCCGCCATCCGGCCCCCTTCAACTTTTCTGAACTGGTCAACCTCGGGGCTCGTGCAACCGACGCGCCTGCGCTGCTGCTCCTCAACGACGATATCGAAGTGCCGCCTGGCGCGGAGCACTGGCTGGGGGCGATGGTCGCCACGCTCATGGAGGATCACGTCGGCATCGTCGGAGCTCGCCTCGACTACCCTTGCGGGGCAACCCAGCACGCCGGGATCGGCGTCTTTCACGCGGCGCGGGGGCGTCTTCGGATGCGGAATCTCTTCTGCGGGCAGATGAACCGCAGCTTCTGGGTCGGACGCCGCCGCGACTGCCTGGCCGTCACGGGGGCCTGCCAGCTCGTCCGGCGCGAGGCGTTCGAGACCGTCAAGGGCTACGACGAGGCGCTTCCGGTCGTCTGCAACGATGTCGACTTCTGCCTGCGCGTCCGCGAACTCGGTTGGCGGGTCGTCTACCAGCCCGAGGCCAGGCTGATCCATCACGAAGGGGTCAGTAAAGGCGGCAGCCGCGCGCATGCCGAGTCCGTCGCGCGCTCGCATGCGCTCTTCGATGCGCGCTGGGCCAAGAAAATCGCCCGCGACACGCTAGCGCGGGAGGAATGGGAGACGGGGCTGTGAACGAAAACGTCTTTTCATTCAGACGCCGCATTCGGGACGCCGTTTTCGCCCTGGCGAGGCGGCACTCCACCCCCGAAGGCGTGAACCGGACGGGATCGGGCTGGCGGAGCTTCGACCGGACTCGGCGGGCGCTGGCCGGAGGCCCCCTTTCCCTCGCCGGGAAAATCCGCCTGGGCTGCGACATGATCCTGCACCCCGAGTCGGTCAAACGCGCCGTCAGCTACCACCGCTCCTCGGCGTCGGGAGGGCGGCGGCGGTACGCGATCGTCGCCTTCTCCGACATCCACGGCGATCTCGGGCAGCAGATGCAGTGGGGGGACTTCTGGGTCAAGCAGGAGCTGGCGGCGGCCATTGCCGCGCTGGGCGGCGCGGTCGTCGAGCCCTTCATGCGGCCGGACGTGATGATTCACCTCTTCGGCGGCTTCTACGA
>CAYVJM010000266.1:0-3516 GCA_964451695.1 uncultured Lentisphaerales bacterium
TCCTGGCTCGTGTCGCGGAAGCCGATGCCGCGGCCGATGCCGCTCTCGAAGTAGCTGGCGGAGCGGGCGAAGTTGTAGGTGACGATGCACTGGTACTGGTTCCACACGGCCATGCGGTCGAGCTTGTCGTCGCCGGTCTTGAGCGTGAAGTTGCCCAGCAGGCCGTCCCAGAAGGCGCGCAGCGCGTCGAACGCGGCCTCGACCTGTTCGGGCGTGGCGTAGCGCTTCTGCATGGCGATCGCCTTGGCCTTGTTGATCGTGCGCATGGCGGGGTTTGTCTGGAGCAGGCCGGGCTCGGGCGCGGCGGCGAATTTCGCGGCGTCGTCGTTCTCGACGTAGCCGAGGACGAAGATGAACGTCTTGGACTCGCCGGGGGCGAGGGCGACGTCGAGGCGGTGGCTCGCGATCGGCGACCAGCCGTCGGCGACGGAGTTGCCGCTGGCGCCGGCCATGACGGTGCGCGGGGCGTCGAGGTTTTCGTGGAGGCCGAGGAAGGTCTCGCGATCCGTGTCGAAGCCGGCGGGCTGGGCGTTGACGGAATAGAAGGCGTAGTGGTTGCGGCGCTCGCGGTACTCGGTCTTGTGGTAGATGGTTCCGCCGAGGACTTCGACTTCGCCGATGGAGAAGTTGCGCTGGAAGTTCGTGCAGTCGTCGAGCGCGTTCCAGAGGCACCATTCGACGAAGGAGACGAGGGATACGCGCTTGGCCTTCTTCGACTCGTTGGCGAGCGTGATCATCTGGACTTCGGCGTTCTCGCCGTTGGGCACGAAGAAGAGCGCCTTTGCGCGGAGACCGTTCTTGGAAGCGTCGAACTTCGTGTAGCCGAAGCCGTGGCGGCATTCGTAGGAATCGAGCGGCGTCTTCGCGGGCTTCCAGCTCGGGCTCCAGACGATCCGCCCGTCCTTGATGTAGAAGTAGCGGCCGTTGTTGTCGAGGGGGACGTCGTTGTAGCGGTAGCGGGTGAGGCGGCGCAGGCGGGCATCCGTGTAGAAGGCGTAGCCGCCGGCGGTGTTGGAGACGAGGGAGAAGAACTGGGAGTTGCCGAGGTAGTTGATCCAGGGATAGGGCGTCTGCGGGGTGTCGATCACATACTCGCGGTTGGCGTCGTCGAAGTTTCCAAATTGCATGGGCGTCTCCTTTTTCGCGCAGTATAGCACAACCGCCAAGGGGAGAAAAGCGTCGCTTCAGCGCTTCGACCCTGGCGCGAGGCGCGAGGTTGCGACTTCCCTTCGACGAGGCGGCGTGCTATCATGGCGGCCGTCGAGATGCTTGTCCTGCCGGTGCGGATTTGCCGCCATGCAATGCCGAGCGTCGGTGTCCGCCCCATCCAGCCCGAGGACCCCCCCCATGCCTTCGTTCGATCCCGCCACGCTCGGCGCGCTCTCCGCCGAGACCCTTGTCGCCGAGTGGGCCACCGCCAGGGACGTTTCCTTTCTCCCCGACGATCCCGACGCGGTTCGCCGCGCCCGATGCCGTCTCGACCTCTTCCATCCCAAGGCCGCGTCGGGCGCGCCCGTCCTCGTCTTCTTCCACGGCGGCGGTCTCTCGGGGGGCGACCATCACGGCACGCCGGAGATCTACAAGCATCTGGGCTGCGTGATCGTCTCGCCCACCTACCGGCTCTACCCCGAGGCGAAGTACCCGGAATTCATCGAGGACGCGGCGGCAGCGCTCGACTGGACGAAGCGCCACGTCGCGAAATTCGGCGGGGATCCGGAAAAGATCTTCGTCGCCGGCCATTCCGCCGGGGGCTATCTGACCGCCTGCCTCGCGCTCATGCCGGAATTTCTCGCGCGCCACGGCCGCTCCCCCGCCGACTTCGCGGGCTTCATCCCCATCAGCGGATCGATGGTGACGCACTTCGCCGTCCAGCTCGAACGGACTGGCGCCAACGCCTCCATCCTCGTGGACGAGACGGCGCCGCTGAGCCATGCGTCGAAGGACGCGCCGCCGCTGCTCATCCTCTGCGGGGAGCCGGGGGCGGACTTCGGCAGCCGGCCCAGCGACAACCGCCTGATGGGCCATGCGCTCATGGAGGCGGGCAGCACGGTCTGTCGACAATGCGAAGCGCCTTGGATGGACCACGGCTCCATCCTCGATGCCGCCTACGCCTACCTCCTCAAGTTCATCCGCGAGCGGCTGGCGAAATAGCCGCGTCCACCTCCTGCGGATTTTTCATCGCCACCCCTTGACACAACTTGGGGCGCAGGTGTATTTTATGGGCGCACCTAAAATAATGGGCGCACCTAACCATGAGACTGGAACACGTCGCAGAACGAGCCGGAGTCGCCGCCGACACCGCCAGGCGGGCGCTGCGCGGCGCGCCGTCGGTGAGACCCTACATCCGGGAGCGCGTCCTCAAGGCCGCGAAGGACTTGAACTACCACCCGAACCTCGTGGCGCGGGCGCTTCGGGACAACACGCTGGGCTTCATCCCCATTCTGGCTCCGATGGTGGGCGAGATGTACTTTGGCAATCTCGCCGCGGCCATCGCCCGGCGCCTCGTCGCCGCCGGCCTCCAGCCGGCGCTCTGCATCAGCCCCGCCCATCTGCTCAAGATGAGCCTCTCGTTCTCGACGCGCGGCTGCATCCTCTCCAGCGCCGGCGATCCGGCGATGATCGCCGAGATCGTCCGCAGCCAGAAGGTCGTCGTGCTCGGCATGGCCCTCGCCCCCACCCCGGACGCCGCAGGCGTCGCCATCGACTTCGACGCGGCGTACCGCACGCTCGTCAAGGCGCTGCTCGCCCGCGGCCGGAAGAAGATCGCCATCGTCTCCGCCCACTACATGACCTGCATCGAGCGGGGATGGCCCCGCCAGAAGTTCCCCGTCGTGTTCGAGTCGCTGCGCCGCAAAGGCGTCAAGCCCGTCCTGCCCCGTCCGGGCGCCGTCTTCGCCTCGGGCGCCGAGATCGCCGCCTGGATCGCCGAACACCCCGGGGCCATCGACACCGTCCTCTGCGAGAACGACCTCGCCGCCTCGCAGGTCATTGGCGAACTCGCCCCGATGAAGCTTTCGACCCCCGGCGACGTGGTCGTCGTCGGCTGCGATGGAAACGCCAAGCTCAAGGGCGCCTGGACCGTCAAGCTCGACACTGCGGCGCTCGCGACCATCGCCGTCGACGCCCTCGTCAATCTCATGGACGGGCAGGCCATCGCGTCCCCGCTGCTCTACAAGCCGATCGCCCTCGACGAAAACGACCAGCCGGTCGTCAGCAAATGCTGATTGATGAGTGATGATTGATGAATTCCCGCCCCTTACCCAAACACAGCGGCCCACGCCGCAAACCCCACAACCCAGGACGCAGACCATGAATAGCCACATGCTGAAGCTCGCGTTTCTGTCCCTCCTCCTCGCCGCCCTCTCGGGCGCGCGCGCCGACGTCCTCCACTGGGGCGGCGGCTCGACCGACATCGCCGACGGCACGGCGCTGCCGACAAACGGCGCCGCGTTCAGCGGCGTCTGGAACACCACCACGAAAAACTGGGCGGCGACCAACGCGCCCGGCCCCTACGGC
>CAYVJM010000267.1:0-3515 GCA_964451695.1 uncultured Lentisphaerales bacterium
CGCCCGGGAGCTGAAGTGGTGAGCTGGACGCTCGTCTACACCACGCAGGCGCAGATGGACGCCAAAAAGCTCAAGGCCTCGGGGCTGAAGCCCCAGGCCGAGGCGCTTTTGAAGATTCTCTCAGAGGATCCGTTCAGAAGACCGCCCCCCTTCGAGACGCTTGTCGGCGACCTCAAGGGCGCCTATTCGCGCCGAATCAACATCCAGCATCGCCTCGTGTACCAGGTCCTTGCCGAGATCAACACGGTCAAAGTCCTCCGGCTCGGGTTCCATTACGAGTAAGGAACGCGCGTTCGCTCGACAAAGAGGCCGACTGGCTCGGGATTCACCGCCAGGCCGTCATCAAGGTCTGGATTTCCGAACGTCTCCGGGCAAACGCGACACCCTGAGTCCCGGACCGCCGGGTTCGCATGACAATCAGTGGTCTTCTCGCACGCTGAACACGGGAAATTCCAATCCTGTCGCGAAGCCAGGTAGGGCGACGCCGTCCCGGCGAGCCGCATTCGGGCGCGACGAAGACGCGCCCGCCACGTCAAGGAGCATCGAAGGTGCTCGCAAGGCGCTAGCCCTTCGTGATGCCACCTGGCGAACTTGTGTCGATGTTTCTTGTTGCCTGCAAAAGAAGATCGGACAAGAACGTCTTCAGGAGTGCAAACGCCTCGTCGATGCGGATTGCCGCACCACATTCATCCGCCATTGCGGCGAATGGAGCAGCCCACGATTCAGGCGGGGGCGGTAGCGCCACCGGGACAGGATGAGTTTTACGGCGCGCAAATACGGCGCGGACGGCTTCAACGATGCGATCCGGCAGAACACCCGTGCGAAGCAGCAGATACATGTCCACCAAATCGCGCACACGCGTATTCGGTCTTTCCTCGCGAGGCAACGTGTAGGCGTGCAGTTTCTCGGCGAATTGCTGTTCGCTGGAAATGCTGGGGAACGGCGCGGCTTGAATTCCGGCGAATTCAAGCCATCCCCCACCCAGCACTGTTTCGGCAGGTTCCACGACCGGATCCCCGGTTCCGACATCGACATGGAAGCGGGAGAACACCCGCCCCGCCAGACGGGCTTCGACTGGAAACCTTGCGCCCCCGGATGGCGCCCCCGCCAAGTCTTGCATTGGAATGCCGACTGCAAAGGCGAAGTGATCGCCAACATCCAACGAGACGGCATCTTGCAGCAGACGCAATATCCGGTCAGACAACGGGCCTGAACCCCGTATCGGGCCCCGCGTCGCCAGGTCGATATCACGTGTAGTGCGACTCTCCCGCAATCGGAGTTCCATCGCATAGCCACCCTTCAGAAGCCAACGATCTGCGGCATGCTGAAAGAGCCTGCACAGAAAACGATCAAACGCCACTTGGCGGCGCAAGCGCTGGACATCGACGTGCCGCTGCCTGGCAATGCCATTCAATCGTGCTTCAAGGGCCTGGCGGAAGGCGGTGGGCGTCGCATACGTCGACGAAGTCATAAGCGTCCTTCCCGAAGCAGTCGCTTCAGCGCCTGCCCTTGGGCATGGCGGTCGAGTTCCGATTGCGTGATCACGCCGCGCCTCAGACCTTCCCGCAAGGCCATCTGCAAATGGTCGGAGGACACGAACGCCTCGGCCAGCAAGTCCGCCACCGCACGGATCGGCCTGACCACCCGGAAGCCCTGCCGCTCCTCGACCTCGTCGGGGCCGATCTTGCCCCGATGCAGAAACAGCTCGCTGGGCGTTGGCGAATTTCTTCGGAAGGCGTGGGGTACAGTCATGTGAAGGCGGGCCGGCATCAGATCGGAAAGATCAAACAACGACAAGGCGGTTTGATGCGAATACACCCCTTGCGGAATCCCTTGGCGGTTGCACGACCAAAGCGACCACAGGACATATTGCGCATGGTCAGTTGACGGGAAGCGCGTCAATCGATAGATGCCACGATGCTCTCGTTGCCATCTTCCGACCTTGAGATGATAGACGTGACTGGAGGTTGGATATCCGCATGCCACCGCCTGCCGGGCGGTGAAATATCCCTGCTGCCCTTCCGAAATTTGGTAAAGACATTCTTCCTTGTTGCTCATCGCTTTTCAACTCACGCACAGATACTACAACGTTTATAGCATTCGTGCAATCGAAAATCCAGAAGAACGCTTGAAAGAACGCTTGAAATGCCGATAGGTCAACGCCCCCTGCTACAGTTTGCAGGCTTTTCATCCAATCATCGTGAAGACAAGGTGGGGCGACGCCGTCCTGGCGAGCCGCGTCGGCGCAGTCGCGATTGCGGACAGGATTGCAGAATGGCCAGGATGGCTGTGCGTTCTCTGCGATCTCTGCGGTTAACCCACTACGGCCTGATGTCGAAGCGGACGCCAAGCACAAAACCCTGCTTGTGGAGCGTTTGTGTCAGGGTCTTCCAGATTTTGACAATGTCTGCCGGGGAAGCTGAGGTGTTTTTGGTGGTTTGTGAAAGGGCTGGCGTGATAATCTCGCCGAACAGTTTTTTATCGAGCACCGGTCGGGCGAAAACACTGTCTTTGCCGGATGCGAGCTTCGCAGGGGCAAACGAGTAGATGCCGTTCACAGGCGACTCGGGGGTGGCGCCTTCGTACACCGTGGCCTGCGGCGCCTCCCCGCGCTTCATCTTCCCGCCGCATTGCCCTGCTCGCGCTTCCTTCAAGATGGCATCGATGTTCATTTTGCCGAAGAGGCCGAGCGACTTCTTTTTGGAATACGATTCAAGCGTGCCGCAGTTTTTGCCCACGACGAACACGGTGTCCAGGACAAATTGTCTGTCCATGCTACTGCCAAACAAGACCATCGAACCCACGGCGAGATTCCGCAGGGAAACTTTTTTCTGCCGGCAAAAAGAATAGCGGAAGGGCCCGTTGAAAACAAACGGATCGGTGTTCATTCCGGATTCCGTTTTCTTGGGATAACGGGGCGTCAACAGCCATTGGGGTTCACCGCCCAAAGCAGGCTTCAAAGCCTTCACATCGGCAGGCCCCTCCCATTCGCCCCAGAAGTTCAACACTTCGGGGCCGGTCTTTCCGTTCCGGGCTCGATACGTCCCCTCGCACTGAAGAAAGCTGCGGTGATGAGTTTCCCCCGATACCGCAGTCCACGGCTTCGCAAGCGACTTGACCACGCTTCGCTCAAATTTGTATTCATCCTTAGGATGTGGAAACTGCACGACGAGGAGATTGGCTTCATTCTCTTCCCGACAAGGCGTCGACACGGCGCGGCATGCGAGCTGGCTTGTTGTTCTCTTCTTCATAGCGACCTCTGTTTCCTCACTGGTTTCGGATTAGGATTACGATTACGATTAAGATCACGATTACGATTAGGATTACGATTAAGATTACGAATCGACAAAGCCCTTCGACAGGCTCAGGGCAAGTTCGCGACAAAGTTCGCGACAAAGTATCCTGAACCCTGAACCCTTTCTCCTCGGCGAGTAGACTCGCGGAGGCGGCTCGGGCTAGCGCACGGCGGACACGATGAAGTCCACGACGTTGGCGATGGTCATCGGCGTGGTGTC
>CAYVJM010000268.1:0-3514 GCA_964451695.1 uncultured Lentisphaerales bacterium
GACGTCGCCGCCGACACGCTCGAACTCAGCGGCACCGTCTCCGGCGGCTACGGCGCGCTCAACAAGACGGGCGCGGGGACGCTCCTGCTCTCGGGCGCCAACTCCTACAGTGGCCCGACCACCGTTTCGGAAGGCGCGTTGACGCTTGGTAGCGACCTTGCGCTCGGCACCGCTTCGACGAATTCGAACCGCGCGATCTCCCCCGTCTACGTCCAGGACGGGGCGACCCTCGACATCGCGGGCCGCAGCGCCTGGATCGGAAACTTCACGTTGGTTGACGGCACGGTCGCCGACAGCGTCGGCGGCGGCGTCTTGGGCGCCTACAGCTTCACGGTGGAGAACGGAACGATCGCCGCCGCCTTGGCGGATGTCAAGGTGCCCAACGCCGGCAACCTCTCCGACAGCGTCAACCTCTTCAAGCGCACGACCGGAATGGTCACGCTGACGGGCGCCAACACCTATGGCGGCACGACGTTTGTCAAGGAAGGCGCGCTCCGCGTCAACGGCTCTCTGGCCAGCGCCGTCATCGTGGAAGCCGACGGCACGCTCCGCGGCACGGGTTCCCTGAACCGCACCGTCAACGTCGAGGGCGGCGTCCTCGCGCCGGGCGTCGACGGCGCCGGCTCGGGCTCGATCACGCTGGGGCGTTTCCTGCGCATCGCCGACGGCGGTTCGCTGAAGATCGGCGTCGGCGCCGCCGCCTCGGGTCGCGTCGTGATGACGCATCCCGAAGCGCGCGTCCTTCTGCAGAACGCCCGGCTCGACCTGTCGTTGCTCCCGGGCGGCGTTCCGACGCTGGCCGCGGGCGTCACGGTGATCGACAACCAGGGCTCCGAGCCCGTGGAGGGCGCGTTCGCCGACCTTCCCGAAGGCGGCGTGTTCGAGATCGGCAACGGCCGATTCGTCGCCATCACGTATGCAGGCGGCGACGGGAACGACGTCGTCGCCCTCCTCCAGAACCGATCCACGGTCCTGGTCCTCCGTTAATCCAGCACAAGACGACCATGCATTTCACACTCAAACGCGGCACCAACATCTCCCACTGGCTCAGTCAAAGCGATGCGCGCGGCGATGCGCGACGCAGGCGGTTCTCCCGCGAGGACGTCGACCGCCTCGCCGCGCTCGGTCTCGATCATCTGCGCCTTCCCGTCGACGAGGAGCAGCTCTGGGACGAACGCGGCGCGCCGCACGAAGAGGCGTGGGACCTCCTCCAGCAGGGTCTCGACTGGACGCTCGCCGCCGGGCTCAACGCCGTGGTCGACCTCCACATCCTGCGCACGCACCACTTCAACGAAGGCCCCAAGCCGTTGTTCACGGAGCCGGCGGCGGCCGAGGCCTTCGTCGACTGCTGGCGCAAGATCTCCGAACGCCTCCACGACCGCCCCCTCGACCGCGTGGCCTACGAGCTGCTCAACGAGGCCGTGGCCGACGACCCCGCGGACTGGAACCGCGTCCTGCACCTCGCCTATCGCAAGGTCCGCGCCCTGGAGCCGCGCCGTTGCCTCGTCCTCGGCTCCAACCGCTGGAACAGCGTGGCGCAGTACGAGTTCCTCGACGTCCCGCCCGACGACCGCGACATCGTCCTGACCTTCCACTACTACCATCCGATGCCGGTGACCCACTACCGCGCCTCGTGGACCTGGCAGCTCAAGGACTACGAAGGGCCGATCCAGTATCCCGGTCTCGCCATCCCCCAGGAGGCCTTCAACAAGCTCCCCCTCGACCAGCAGCGGCGTGTCGCCGGCGTGAACAGCCTCGGCGGAGCCGCCGTGATGGAGGCCGACCTGATGTGGCCCCTCGCCGTCTCCGCGCGCACCGGCCTGCCGCTCTATTGCGGCGAGTTCGGCGCCATCGCCTTGGCCCCCGATGCCATCCGCGCCGCCTGGTACGCCGACTTCCTCGACGTGATGGCTCGCCACGGCATCGCCTGGGCCAACTGGGACTTCCGAGGCAATTTCGGACTCTTCACCGCCGACAACCGCAAGACGGTTGCCTGCAAGTCGTTGTTTGGAGCTTGAAACTGGAAACTAGAAATCCTAATCGTAATCGTAATCGGAAGGTCTGATATGAAAAGAAATAGCAATCGTTTTCGCAATTCCGCCGTGGTGGCGGCGATGCTCCTCACCGCGACTGCCGCGCTCGCGCAGGACGCGCCGGCCGCGGCGCCGAAGTTCCTCTTCGATGAGAACCCCGCGCATTCCGCCGGACGGATCGTCCGCGCCCACGAGACCGTCGCGGTCTCGCCGCGCGACGGCGGTCTCGACGTCGTCGTCGCCGGCAGCGAGGAGGGCTACCCCGGCTTCTCCATCGAGCCGGCGGACGGCAACCCCTGGGATCTCTCCCCCTGGGGCCATGTCGAGGCGCTGGTGAGAAACACCGGCGAAGGGACGATCGGCGTCAACCTCCGCGTGGACAACGCGGGCGAGTGGAAGGACAACCCCTGGAACACGGAGTCCGTCTGGCTGAAGCCGGGCGAGGCGAAGACGCTGAAGGTGATCTTCGGCTACCACTACGGCTTCCAGCCGGGCTACAAGCTCAAGCCCGAGGCGGTGACGCAGGTGATGTTCTTCACCGTGAAGTCGGGCAAGACGCGTTCGTTCCGGCTGGAGGGCATCCAGGCGGGCGGACCGGCCGGCGAGAAGCCGCCCGTCAACCCCGCCCACATCCTGGAAGCACCGGCCGGCGGCGTGGTCGTCGGCCCCGGCGCCAAGTTCGAGCACGCGCCCAAGCTCGACGCCAAGGGCGGCGCCGCAGCGGCGTGGAGCCCGCGCAAGACCGTTCTGGTCGACGTCCCCGCCGGTCAGAAGGGCTCGGCCTCCGTCAAGCCCGGGGTGGGTGCATGGAATTTCGGCCGGGGCCACGAGGTGAAGGTGCGCCTGCGCAACCTCGGTGCCGAGGCCGTCGCGCCGGGCGTGCGCGTCGAGAGCAACGGGGGGCCGACGGAAACCGTGACGGCGACCGCGCCCATCGCGCCGGGCCGGGAGGCGGAGATCGTCGTCTCGTTCGTGCCGTCCCGCTCCTGGGTCGGCGTCTCCACGCCGCAGAAGGGCCGTCCCGGCCAGACTGAGGGCACGGGGACGAAGTTCGAAAGCAACCGCGCCAGCGGCATCGCGGTCATCGTCCCCGAGACCGCCGGCGGGGCGAAGCTGGAGATCGTCTCGGCCGTCGTCACCGCCACACCGGCCGTCCTGCCGGCCTGGGTCGGCAAGCGCCCGCCCGTCGAAGGGAACTGGAAGCTCACGCTCAACGAGGACTTCGACGGCACCGCCATCGACCTCAAGCGCTGGAACATCTACACGAGCAACTATTGGGACAAGCGCACGCATTTCTCGAAGGACAACGTCATCGTCAAGAACGGCAAGCTGGCTCTCCGCTACGAGAAGAAGACGGGCTTCCACAACGACGACCCGGAGGACAAGAGTCCCGTCGCGAAGACGGACTTCGCCTGCGGCATCGCGGACACCTACGGCAAGTGGACGCAGCGCTACGGCTACTTCGAGGCGCGCATGAAGCT
>CAYVJM010000269.1:0-561 GCA_964451695.1 uncultured Lentisphaerales bacterium
CCATCGCGCGGCGTGAAGTGCGGGTATCGCGTATTGAAGGCTTCTTGTTGCCATCCATAAAGATGGAGTCCCACGGGTAGCCCCAAATAGTTGCGGAAGGCAATGACGTCATCGATGCCTTTCCAGTTCGGATCCGCATGAAGCAGAATCCAGCAAGTCATCTCCTTGAACCAAGCGGGACTGTCTTCCCGCGTTCGCGATGCAGGCCACCACGAGGCCGTTTTGGCAAAGCGCTTGTAGATTTGCGCAGCATCGAACCAATTGCCGCTGAACGGCTCCAGCGCGGCCGGACCGGGGGAGACAAAACCGTTTCCACCACGATCCCGTGCATGGCCGACAAACCACGTGGTGGAGAACACGCCGCGCGTATCCGTGAAGCCGCTGCATTCCAGCCGCTTGCTGCCGGCCATGGGATCCTCAACCCCGAGATAAACGCCACGATTGGAATCATAGTGGGCGAAGAATTGCATGCTCGCCTCACCCTTGGGATAAAGCTCGCTGTAGCCCGTCTCGGGAGGATGTTCAACACCGGATTGATACGGAACCAGAAGGCGGTCGCCA
>CAYVJM010000269.1:571-3239 GCA_964451695.1 uncultured Lentisphaerales bacterium
CTCTCAGGATCGCCTGCGGAGCATAATTCTCGACCTCGATGCTCAGTTCCAGCCGCCCGTTCACGACGTCGAACCGGACGCGCGTCATACCCGCGAAGCTGGGTTCGCTTTCCGGATGTGTCCAGGTCATTACGGCTGAATGCAGGCCGTCCATTTTCAATGTGCAGGAAAGCCCGTCATCCAAACTGTCAAGAGCATGCTCCTTGTCAGAACCTATCACGCCGTAGCGATGCGTCCAGAGCGACTCCGATGATCCCAGGAGATTCCGTCCGCTCTGTTTATCAAAAATACCGCAGAGGACGACGTGATTCGCATCGACACAATAGAACGCGATCTCGAGTTCTGGGCTGTGCATGAAAGACCAAGCCGGATGAAGGGCGGAAAACGCGTCCCCGGCGTGCTCGGCACGCTGATCCATCAACGAGCGCACGGTTTTGAGCATGGGCATGAGGGAAAGGGCTTCGGTGGATTGCAGGGCCAGTGCAATCGCTTCGGTAAGTTGAAGATAGTCGGAACGGCCTTCCCGATGATGCGCCTGAGCCAGCATGCGGAGTTCATCCACTTGCCTTGAGACGATCGGCTCAAGCGTGCGTCGTGTTCGTGCCCTGACTTTGGCCAATGTCACCTTCGCAAGCTGATCTTCGAACTCCGCCTCGGAGATGGCTCTCGCGTAGAGCGTGAAGTCCGCCATGTCTCCATCCAGAAACCAGCCCCCGCCGCCGAACCCCTGCCCGATCAACAGCGGGCCTTCGCCCTTGGCGGCCTCGCCACGCAGGAAGGCGGACTCAACCTTCTCGCCATTGATGAACAGTGTGCATTGATATCCGACCTTCCCCTGCGCCAGCTCGTCCACCCGTCGAATGATCACGCAAAGATGCAGCCACTCGTCCTTCCTCAGCCCTCCCTTCGGGGCACCGTGACGAACCCAGCGCTTTTGCGAGGCATCGTAGATATTCCAGTAAAGCTGATTGCCCTCGCCCCACGAAGTGCGTCCAAAAAGGAATTCGTCCGCTTTCCAGAGAAACATGTCCATTGCGTCCGGAGCGTCAACCACCTTGGCGTCATTGGCCAGACGCACGGTCGTCAGGATCGTCATGCCCGGGTCGCCAAGATGAATGTCCGAAGCGTTCTGGACTTCGAGGTAGGCGTCGCGTCCGTTGAAGCGCAGAAACCCTCCATCCGCCCCCGCCACCACTTGGGCACCGCCTTGCAGCAGGGCATGACGCCCTTCCCCTACAAGGTTTGTGACGACACCGCCGATGCCGGGCATTGAGAAATCATACTGGATGATGGGTTCTCGGCTTCCGGTCCCCGCCCCCTCTTGACCCAGCGAATGAATGGAGCAGACGGCCAAGCACGTGACAAGCCCTTGACGGATGACCATCAGCGGATGCATATCACGATACCCATGGGTTGAGAAGGCATTTCATAGCACCCCATGTCAAAGGTAGGTGTTCCATCGCCGTTCCCATCGATTGGACGAGGGGATCCCAAGAGATCGGAGACCATGCCGGACACAGGAATGCCGGTGTCAATGCAGGGAGATCGCGGGGCAAGCCTGTAGTCCCCAACCTCCCCGTCCACAAACTTCGGGTCATCGGTGATCGTTCCAGATCCCAGGGCCGGGAGAGGCGCGGTGCAACTGTTCACGAACGTCGTGTCCGCGTTGTCGAAATTGTACTCCTTGCCATCGACGCGACGATTGAAGCGGACAATCGAATTGGTCGCCGTGCTGGCATTGATCGCATAGGATCCCGGACCGATCTCATTGTCAACAAGGGTGCAATTCGCCAGCGAACACAGCCAAGCCACTTGCGAGGCACCCGACGCTGTGCCACAATGATTGTCCGCCAACAGGCAGTTCCTGAAACCCACACGGTAGTTCAACCGTCCCGATCTCGCGATGTTGTTGCTGATCACGGATCGCGAGGCCGACGAGTTTCCAATAATATAGTACTTGGTCGAATTCCCCGTGAATTCGCACGCGTCGAAGTTGCCGTAATTCGCGACATAGGTGTTCGAGACGACATTGTCGATAAACTGACTGTTGCGGTAGACCCCGCCCTCCACCACGCTGTTGTACGCGGTGCAATCCCGGATGACGCACCCGACGACCATTCGGTTTGTCGTGCTGGTGTTCCAACTCTTGACGGCCGCGCCGGCTTCACCCGCACCGGTGAGCGCGGTGTACCCGTTGGTCAAAGTGAATCCAATCACGCGCGTACCGTCGTTTTGGAGGCTGATGCAACGCACGGCCCCGGGGCCAAGCGAGCCTGTTCCGGGATCGGGAGCGCCCACGATGAGCGTATCCCCGGGATTCGAACTTAAGGCTTGCAGAATCAAATTGTTCTTGTTCAAATTGACGCGATTGTTCCCGTTGTAGACGCTGATGCCGGCATCGTAGACTCCGTTGGTCACCAGGACGACATCTCCGGCCGCGGCACCATCGACGGCGGCCTGAATCGTCCGCTTCGCCGTCACCCGCTCAACCCGTTGCCACTGTCATCGGGACGCAGGGCATTCACATAGTTCGTCGCGCCAAACGATTCTGTCCCCGCGGCCTGCAGAAGCATGATCACCCCGATTGTCCACGCGATTCTTTTTTTCATTGTTGTATCTCCTTTCCATTGGCCAAGACTTTTCGGCCTTTCAAAGCTTTGCGCCCTTG
>CAYVJM010000269.1:3249-3513 GCA_964451695.1 uncultured Lentisphaerales bacterium
CATTTTGATCTCTCGTTCAATCCAAGCCAGACTCCACCGGAGCCACCAACGTCAAGGCCTCCGCCGCGTTTCCTGACATCATCCTGTTCGCCTGCTCCAGCATGGCTCTCAAAACATCTCCGGAATCAAAGCCAAGACGCGTGATTCTTCGGGAAGTAGTTTGCGGGCCAGGCAGCTCGGTGTGGACGACGACGGGAATGTCAAGTCCGGGGGTGAACCCCGAGGCGCTCAAGCCCGCGAAGGCACCCGCCTCGTAGTCGGCAT
>CAYVJM010000270.1:0-3487 GCA_964451695.1 uncultured Lentisphaerales bacterium
GGGGCGTACTTGTAGGCGCGCGCCCAGCGCGGGGCCTTGGCGGTGCTGCCGAGCTTGCGGTAGAGGGAACGGTCGTCGACCTTGATCACGGCGCCGTCCATCTCGAAGGGGAAGTCGTGGCGTAGCGCTTCGAGCGCGTCGATCGCCGCGAGGACCTCGGCGACGCCGCGGCAGCGCCAAGTGCGCGGGGGAACGGGGAAGCCGAGGGCGCGGAGCCGTTCGAGCAGTTCGGCATGCGTGGCGGGTTGGGGCGCGCCGTCGACGCGGCCGGTGGCGTAGAGGACCACGTCGAGGGGGCGGCGGGCGACCTGGCGCGGGTCGAGGAGTTTCATCGAGCCGGCGGCGGCATTGCGGGGGTTCTTGAACGGATCTTCGCCGCGTTCGACCTGTTCCTCGACGAGGGCGATGAACGCCTGTTTCGGCATGTAGATCTCGCCGCGGACCTCGAACCACGCGGCGTTGGCGGGGATGGCGAGGGGGAGGGAGGCGATGGTGCGGACGTTGGCGGTGACATCGTCGCCGACCTGTCCGTTGCCTCGCGTCGCGGCGGCGACGAGGATGCCGTCCTCGTAGTGGGCGGCGAAGGCGAGGCCGTCGATCTTGGGCTCGACGACGTAGTCGAGGGCGTCGGCGCCGACGAGGCCGCGGACCATGGCGTCGAACTCGGCCACCTCGCCCTTGGCGTAGGTGTTTTCGAGCGACTGCATGGGGATGATGTGCTCGTAAGGCTGGAATTCGGCGAGAGGGCGGCCGCCGACGCGTTGCGAGGGGGAGTCGGGGGAGGCGAGTTCGGGGTGGCGGCGCTCGAGGGTGATCAGCTCGGCGAGGAGGCGGTCGAAGTCGCGATCCGAAATCTCGGGTCGGGCCTTGGCGTAGTAGAGTTCGTTGTGCCGGGCGATTTCGCGGCGCAGCTCGGCGATGCGCGACTCGTCGGAGGCGGGCGGGAGGGATGCGGCGGAGAAGAGGTCGTCGTTCATGGCGCCATGGTATCATCAGGCGACTGGCGCGGGCAATTTAAAACTCCAAAAAGGCGGTAGTCCTGCTTCATGCGCAGGAAGAAGGTTTCGACGCCCCAGCGGTCGAAGTAGTCCTGGGCCGCCTGCTGCGCAAGTCGCCATGGAGGCAAGCCAACAAGCAGCTGAACCGGACACCCAAATGGCCACCACCGGCGAGGTTCTTTGAGATCTGGCATCGCCACTTGAACGTCCGCCCTTGAGCTCGTCGTCAACTGACGACTGTGACGGAGGCAGTTCCCTCGGGGGCTTCGCCCGAGGCCTAGAACTTCAAGGCCTCGACGTCATCGAGGCGGGAGGCGATCAGACGGGTGGCGTCGTGAACGCCCCGGTTGTAGTAAACCTTTGCGAGGGGCGTTTCGAGCGCGTTGAGCAGCAGCGATAGACGCAGTTCGCCCGCGTCGTCGATGTCGAAGCTCTCGCGCAGGGCGTCCGCCAGCGCCTCGAAGACGCGCCGCCGCTCCTCGGGGCTCAGTTCAAGCCGCCGGTCTCGCTGGTGTCCGCCGTTTTCGCGTATCATGGGTCGTCCTCACTAAAAAGGGTGCTTTCGGGTTTACGTGTGAATTTACTTTGTCGATCCTCATCTACACGACAAAGCTTGAAGGCAACTTCCACTTTCGAAAAATCATACGCAAAACCTGAATGCCGTTCATTTCTGTGCGCAGGCGGGTGCGGCTAGCGGCCGGGGCCGTCGTCGAGGAGCGCGTCGGTGGCGTCGAGCGTGCCCGGTTCTTCGATGGGCGCGGGCATGCCGAGACGTTCGGCGAGCGCCGTGCGACGACCGCGCGTTTCGTTGTTCTTGATCGCGATGGCCACGGCGCGCGGAGAGCCCACGACGCAGACGAGCTTCTTGCCGCGCGTGATCGCGGTGTAGAGCAGGTTGCGCTGGAGCAGCTTGAAGTGCTGCGTCGCCAGCACGATCACGACGGCCGGATACTCGCTGCCCTGGGACTTGTGGATCGAGATCGCGTAGGCGTGGACGAGTTCGTCGAGGTCGGTGAAATCGTAGACGACCTTGCGACCGTCGAAGTCCACGGAGAGCTTGCCGTTCTCGGCGTCGATGCCCGCGATGAAACCCAGGTCCCCGTTGAAGACGTCGCGGTCGTAGTTGTTGTGGATCTGCATGACGCGGTCGCCGACGCGGTACGTGCGACCAAGGCGCTGGACGCCGGGGCCTTTGCTGTTGAGCGCCTCCTGGAGAACGAGGTTCAGGTTGTCCGCGCCGAGGAGGTTCTTGCGCATCGGGGTCAGGACCTGGACGTCTTCGAGCGGGGAGAGGCCGAACTTCTGGGGGATGCGGTGGCGGACGAGTTCGACGACGTTGGCGAGGATGCGCTCGGGCTCTTCGCAGCGGATGAAGAAGAAGTCGTCGTGGTCGCCGACCGGTGCGCCGAACTCGGAACCCGCATTGACGAGGTGGGCGTTGCGCACGATGCTGCCGCCGAGCTTCTGCCGGAAGATGACGTCGAGCTTCGTGCAGGGGACGGCGCCCGAGGCGATGAGGTCGCGCAGGACGTTGCCGGGGCCCACGCTGGGGAGCTGGTCGATGTCGCCGACGAAGACGACCGTCGTGGCGGGTCGGATGGCGGCGAGGAAGTCCGAGGCCAGCTCGACATCGAGCATCGACGACTCGTCGACGATGACGACGTCCGCGGGGATGGGATTGTCCGCGTTGTGGTCGAAGGACTTCGTCTGCGGCATGTACTTGAGCAGCCGGTGGATGGTCTGCGCTTCGCGGCCCGTGGACTCCGCCATGCGGCGCGCGGCGCGTCCAGTGGGGGCGGCGAGGCGGACGTCGAGGCGGCGGGCGCTCCAGATGTCGCAGAGGGCGCGGATGATCGTGGTCTTGCCGACGCCGGGGCCGCCGGTGATGATGGAGACCTTGGCTCCGAGCGCCATCTTGAGCGCGTCGCGCTGGCGGGGCGAGAGGTCGATGGCCATCTTCTTCACGGCCCAGTCCACGGCCGCGTCGACGGCGATGGGCTTGAACGGCGTGCGCGTGTCGAGGATGTCGAGGACGCGCCGGGCGATCGCGGTTTCGGCCTGGTGGAGGCGCTTGAGGTAGATGCGGCCGGCGTCGTTGACGAGGCTGCCGGCCTCGGTTTCGGCGAGGAGGGCCTCGGCGAGGATCTCGACGCTGATGCCGATGAGCTTCTCGGCGTTGAGGATGAGTTCGGGCTCGTAGCAGAAGCAGTGTCCCTCCTCGGCCAGCGTCTCGAGCGTGTAGAAGATGCCGGCGCGAGCGCGTTCCGGCGCATTGCGGTCCACGCCCACCTTCATCGCGATGGCGTCGGCCTTGAGGAAGCCGATGCCCCAGATGTCGCTGCAGAGGCGGTAGGGGTTCTGCTTGACGAGGGCGATCGTGTTGGCGCCGTAGGCGCGGAAGATCTTCGCCGCCTGGGCCGTGCCCACGCCGTTGGCCTGGAGGAAGATCATCGCGTCGCGGATGCCGTGCTGGGCGTCCCACGACTCCT
>CAYVJM010000271.1:0-3445 GCA_964451695.1 uncultured Lentisphaerales bacterium
CCTGGAGCAACATCACCGCCCACTACGGCGTGGGCCAGATGGTCAAGGGCAAGGTTTCGAAGATCGCCTCGTTCGGCGCCTTCGTCGAGCTCGAGGGCGGCGTGGACGGTCTCGTCCACATCTCCCAGATCAGCGACGAGCACGTCGAGCGCGTCAAGGACGCCCTCAAGGTCGGCCAGGAAGTCGAAGCCCGCATCGTCCGCATCGACCGCGACGAGCGCCGCATCGGCCTGAGCATGAAGGCCCAGGGCGGAGAGGACACCGATTTCGAGATCCCCGCCGAGTACAAGACCGAGCCGGCCCTCAAAGTCGGGCAGAACATCGTCGGCCTCGCTTCGGCGTTCGACGAGGCGTTCGCCTCCGGCGGCGAGGAGTGGTCCCCCGGCCAGGAGAAGGGCAAGGACAAGGAAGGGAAGTAGCCGACCGGCTTTTCCCTGCCGCTTAGCGGCACATCGGCGGCGCGGGCGGAAACGTCCGCGCCGCCCCTTTTTGGGGCTGCGGTTGCTGAAGTTCAGATGACGGCGCCGGGGCGGATGTGCTAAACTCGGCGGCATGAAGTCCAAACCCGTTTTCAAGACGTTCGGCCGCGAGCTTCCCGACCTCTTCACCTTTCTGTCCGGCGAGGCGGTCCGCACGGCGGACGACTGGCGCCGCCGCCGCGAGGAAATCAAGCGCGTTCTCGAGGACGCCTGCTACGGCCGGATGCCGCCCGCGCCCGGGGTGCCGCCGCGCGTCGTTCGCGTCCAACCGCCGCTGGCCGTGCGCGGCGCGCCCTCCGCGTCGCTGACGCGCCTGCTGACGCATCCGTTCGCGGACAGCGACTTCGCGATTCTGCTGGATCTCTACACGCCGGCCGGCGACAAGCGGCCGGGGCCGCATCCGGTGATCCTCTGCGGGGACGGCTGCTGGCAGCGCGTCACGACCGAGTACATCGAGCTGGTGACGGGTCGCGGCTACGCCCTCTGCGTCTTCGACCGGACGACCGTGATGCCGGACTGTCGCTACGCGGCGGACGCTGCGGCGGACGATCCGCTTTCACCGAAGCGCGACAGCGTGCCGGAGCGCCGTCATCCGGATCTGGGCTTCGGGGCGATCGCCGCATGGGCGTGGGGCTTCAGCCGGGTCATGGACGCGATCGCGGAGATTTCCGGACTCGATGCGTCGCGCGTGGCGGTGTGCGGACACTCCCGCGGCGGCAAGGCCTCGTTGCTGGCCGGTGCGTTCGACGAGCGGTTCGCCGTCGTCTTCACGAACGGTTCGGGGTCGGGCGGCTCGGGGAGCTGGCTGTACCAGGCGCAGGGCGCCGAGCCGCTGGCCACGATCGTGCGGACCTTTCCGACCTGGTTTTCCGCGAAGTTCGCCGACTATGCGGACGGTGAGGGGAAGCTGCCGTTCGACAGCCATTTCCTGAAGGCGCTGTGCGCGCCGCGCCCGGTCGTCTCATCCGAGGCGCTGGGCGACTTGTGGGCGAATCCGGCCGGCACGGCCGTCACACAGGCGGCGGCGCGCAAGGCGTACGCCTTTCTCGGCGGGCGTCCGGAGCATGCGGCGATGCACTTCCGCAATGGCGGGCACGGGCATCTGATTCCGGACTGGACGGCGATGCTGGACTATTGCGACTGGATCTATTTCGGCAACGCCCTGCCCTGGGATCCGCTGTACGTTCCCTTCGCCGGGCTGCCAGAGGCGTAGCGCGGATCAGGCGCGGAGCGCGGCCTGGGCCTCGGCGAGGAGGGCGTCCCGGTGGGCGGCGACGTAGGCCGCGAGCGCCGCGTGCCAGTCGTCCATGACGCAGAGGCCGAGGTGGGCGAGCGCGGCGTCTTCGAGGATCGAATTGGCCGGGCGCTTCGCGGGCGTCGGGTACTCGGCGGTCGTGCAGGGGAGGATCGTGTAGGGCACGTCCATGAGCCGGAGGAACTCGGAGGCGAAGCCGTACCAAGTCGTATGGCCGAGGGCGACGGCGTGGAAGAGTCCTGTCGGTGGCGCGGGCTGGTCGATGAGCTTCTGGATCTGGCGGGCGAGGCGGTCGGACCACGTGGGGCATCCGTACTGGTCGGCCACGACGCGCAGGGGCTTCGTGGGATTGGCCAGGGCGAGGCGGAGCATGGTCTTGGGGAAGTTCTTGCCATGCGCGCCGTAGAGCCAGGCGGTGCGGAGGATCGCGTGGCGGCAGCCGGTGGCGGCGACGGCGCGTTCGCCATCGAGCTTCGTGCGGCCGTAGACGGTCGCGGGGCCGGTGGAATCCGTCTCGCGCCAGGGGCGGGGCGGTTCGCGGAGGCCGTCGAAGACGTAGTCCGTGGAGACGTGGACGAGGTAGGCGCCGGCAGCCCGGCACGCCTCGGCGAGGATGCGCGGGCCTTCGGCGTTGACGGCGCGGCAGCGCGTTTCGTCGGACTCGGCCTTGTCGACGGCGGTGTAGGCGGCGCAGTTGACCACGACGTCGGGGCGGAACTCGGCGAAACGGGCGGCGACGGACTCGGGGGATGTGATGTCGATGTCGGGGACGTCGAGCGGGCGCAGCTCGTGCGCGGCGAGGGCGCACTGGCAGTCGCGCCCGAGCTGGCCGTTGCAGCCGGCGACGAGGATTCTGGACATGGGGGGGGACCTCAGAGCGACTTGCGGATGTCGGCGATCATCGCCTCCATCCGGCGGCCGTATTCGACGTACATCGCGTAGCGGCGATCGTCGTCGGTCTTGACGGTGTCGTCGTGGAAGACGGCGCCCAGATGGGGTTCGATGGAGATGCCGCCGTCGTAGCCCGAGCGGAGGGCGTCTTCGACGATCTTGTGGACGTCGCCATGTCCAAGCCCGGGGTAGCTGAAGGTGGCCTTCCCGTTGTCCCAGGTGCCGTCCTTGATATGGATGTAGACGACGTGTTCCTTGACGTTTTTGTAGAACTCCCAGGAGGACTGCTTGGGGAAAGGCGCCGGTTTGGTGCGGTCGTCGGAGAACACGGGGTTCCCGGTGTCGAAGACGAGCTTGAGCCCGGGGACGTTGTCGATGAGGGCGAGGGTGTAGCTCCAGCCCATGCCGCCGTAGTTCATGCAGTTCTCGTGGACGGGCTGGATGCCGGCGTCGAGGAGCATCTGGGTGATGGTGCGGACGCGGGCGAAGCGCTCCTCCTTCATCTGGTCTTCGGGGGAGCGGTCGGGGAGCACGGCGTAGCTCATGATGCGGATGAGCTTCGTGCCCAGGCGTTGCATCCGGGGGATGGCGCGTCGGAGGGACGCGAGGTCGGCGTCCATGGGCTGGTTGATCTGCTTGCCCCAGTTGGCGATGGCGGAGCCGAAGCAGTTCACGGAGACGCCGGCGTCCTGGAGCTTGCCGTAGACGACATCGAAGGCGGCGTCGTCGAGGTCGTGGATGTTGACGCCGTCGACGGCGCGAGCCTCGATGTTGCGCCAGCCCAGCTCGAGCGTGGCCTTGATCTGGCCGTCGATGCCCT
>CAYVJM010000272.1:0-3425 GCA_964451695.1 uncultured Lentisphaerales bacterium
GACAGCCTGGAGCGTGCGGGTGACGCCGATCCCGTAGCAGCCCATGACCATGAGTTCGCCCTGCCCCTTGTCGTTCAGGTATTTGGCGTCGAACGACTCGGTGTACTTCGTGCCGAGTTTGAAGACATGGCCGACTTCGATGCCGCGCTTGAGCTGCATGACTTTGCCGCAGCGGGGGCAGGTGTCGCCTGCCGCCACGATGACCAAATCCTCAAAGGCGGTGACGGCTGCGTCGCGGGCCAGATCGACGTGGAGGATATGGGCGCCGGCCTTGTTCGCGCCGGTGATGCGGTCGGTGGCGCCCTTCAGGCTCTGGTCCGCATACACGGGGATCGTGAGGCCGACGGGGCCGGCGAAACCGACGGGTGCGCCGGTGACCTTTTGGATAAGAGGCTCGTCGGCGAGTTCCACCTTTTTGGCGCCGAGCAGCCGCTTGAGCTTATGCTCGTTCACGTCGCGGTTGCCGGGCACGAGCACGGCGTAGGGCTTGCCGTCCACGAGGTAGATGAGGGTCTTGATGAACCGGTCGGCGCCGCACTTGAAGTGGGCGACGAGGTCGTCGATGGTGCGCGTGTCGGGGGTGGCCGCCTCGGCGAGGGCAGGGCAGGGGGCGTCGGAAAGGGGCGCGCCGGCGCGCTCGGCGCGCTCCTGATTCGCCGCGTAGCCGCAGGCCGGGCAGTCGACGATGCCGTCCTCGCCGGAGTCGGCGAGCACCATGAACTCGTGCGACCACTTGCCGCCGATGTCGCCGGTGTCGGCCTCTACGGGGCGGGCGTCGAGCCCGCAGCGGGTGAAGATGCGGACATAGGCGTCATACATGGCTTGGTACGAGGCGTCCGCGGCTTCGAGCGAGGTGTCGAAGCTGTAGGCGTCCTTCATGATGAACTCTTTGGCGCGCATCAGGCCGAAGCGCGGGCGGATCTCATCGCGGAATTTCGTCTGGATCTGGTACACCGTGCAGGGGAGCTGGCGGTAGGAGCTGACCTCGTGGGTGACGTAGTCGGTGACGACCTCCTCGTGCGTGGGGCCGAGGACCATCAGGCGATCCTGACGGTCGCGGAGGCGGAACATCGAGGCGCCCATCTGCGACGCGCGGCCCGAGGTCTCCCACAGCTCGATGGGCTGGAGCGCGGGCATCAGGATCTCCTGGGCGCCGGCACGGTCCATCTCCTCGCGGATGATCTGCTCGACCTTGTGGAGAACGCGCAGACCCAGCGGCGTAAATGTGTAGAGTCCGCCGGAGAGCTTGCGGAGGAGACCGGCTCGGAGCATCAGCTTGTGGGAGGGGATTTCGGCTTCCTGGGGGTCGTCGCGAAGCGTCGTGAGCAGCGTCTTGGACCAGCGCATGGCGTACGGGTATCTCGGGGTGTGGCGTGATGAAATGCGGCAGCCGCGCCGACGAGGCCGAGCGCCGCCTGGGAGGGCAGGCATGAAGGCCTGCCATGCCGCACATTTAACCACTCGGCGGGGGGGCGATGCAAGCCCAAAGCGTTCATTGACAAAACCATGGGCGCGATCTTGCCTGTGCCGGGGCGGGAATCCTTTTCCGCCGGGGCTGTTGGTCGATGCGACGTCGATGCGACGTGCTTCAGCCCGATTTGCCTTGAGTCGCGCTCCTGTGGTAGAATCGCGCCCGTTCGTCCCCCTCATCCACGGTTTTCCAGGAGTCGTCATGTTCGGCAAGAAGAAACGCCGCGGCCGCGCCTCGCCGGCCGCCTGCCTACTTCCGCAGGTCGAGGCGAGCTTGCTCCGCCGCAGCGGCATCCGCCGGCGCGAGCGCGCGTACCGCGACATCGACTCCCCGGGAAAGCTCTTCACCTACGTCTCCGCAGGCAACATCGAGTTGCCGGCCGACAACGCCGAGCGCCCCGCCGAACGCCCGCGCACCGCCCGCCCCGTCGTCCTGCTGGCCGTGCTGCTGGCGTTTGTCTGGCTCGCCTTCTGAGGATCTTCGCATGAAACTCGCCTTCACGACCCTGGGGTGCCAGGAATGGGATCTCGCCGAAATCCTGCTCAAGGGAAAACAGTACGGCTACGCCGGCGTCGACTTCCGCGGTTATCGCGACGAACTCGATCTCTGGAAGTGCCCCGAGTTCCGCGCCGGCGCCGGCGAGACGCGCCGCCGCATCGAGGACGCCGGTCTGGCGGTGTCCTGCCTGGGCAGCGGCGCGCGCATGTACGCCCCGCCCGAGGCCCGCGCCGGCTTTCTGGAGGAGGTTCGCCATTTCACCGAGATCGCCGTCTCCCTCGGCGCGCCTGGCGTGCGCGTCTTCGGCGGCGGCCTCGGCGGCGCGACGTTCGAGGAGGCGCTTCCCGTGGCCGCCGCGTTTCTCCAGGCCGCGGCCGCGATCGCCCGCGACGCGGGCGTCGAAGTCCTCGTGGAGACGCACGACGACTGGGTCGACACGAACTGGCTGCTCGCCGCGTTCGAGGCGGCCGGATTCCCCTCGGGCGCCAACATCCTCTGGGACGTCCACCACCCCTACCGCCTGGCGGGCGAAGACCCCGACGAGACGTGGCGGCGCATCGGCCCGTTCGTCCGCTACACCCACTGGAAGGACTCCGTGCTCGACAACCCCGCCGACGTCGCCGAAGGCCGGCCGCCGAAGTACCATCTCGTCCTGCCTGGCGACGGCGACCTTCCGCTGGCCCGCTTCCACGAGCTTCTCGATGACTCGGGATATGCCGGGTGGTGCGCGCTCGAATGGGAGCGCAAGTGGCATCCCGAGCTGCCGTCCGCCGACGTCGCCCTCCCGCGCTTCGCGGAAATGATGCGGCGTTTCTCCGGGGGGCGCCGCCATGGCTGAGCCGGAGTCCCACCCCCTCGCGGCGTTCACCGCCGCCGAGGCGATCGAATGGACGAAGGGCTGGTGGCGGGGTGCGCACCCCGCCACGTTCGCGGGCGTATCGACCGACACGCGCCAGATGACGCCGGGGGCGCTCTATGTCGCGATCAAGGGACCGACCTTCGACGGACACGCCTTCGTGCGCCAGGCGATCGAGGCCGGCGCCGCGGCGGTCATGGTGGACAGCGGCGCGTCCGTCCCCGAGGACCTGCCGGCTCTCGTCGTGCCGTCGGCCGAGGCCGCGCTCGCCGCGCTTGCGGCCGGGTGGCGGGCCGCGATCGATCCCGTCATCGTCGGCATCACCGGCAGCGCGGGAAAGACCACGGTCAAGGAGTTGACGGCGCATCTGCTCGGCGCGCTGGGGCCGACGGCGAAGACGCCGGGCAACTGGAACAATTCGCTCGGGCTTCCCAAGAGCCTGCTCGCGATGCCCCGGAACACGCGCTTCGGCGTCTTCGAGGCGGGCACCAACCACCCCGGCGAAATCGTGCCGCTGGCCGCGCTGATGCGCCCGGACTGCGCCGTGGTCACCAACGTGGGGCCCGTCCACATCGAGTTCTTCGGCAGCGAGGAGGCCAT
>CAYVJM010000273.1:0-3401 GCA_964451695.1 uncultured Lentisphaerales bacterium
CTGCGAAGAAGGCCGCTCCTGCGAAGAAGGCCGCTCCCGCGAAGAAGGCCGCTCCCGCGAAGAAGGTGCCTGCGAAGAAGACCGCCAAGAAGTAGGCGTCTTGTCGCAACGCTTGCTGGACAAGCGACCGCATGCCGATTGGCATGCGGTCTTTTTTTTGATGTTTCAAGTTTCTAGTCGCGATCCCTTCTCTCCAGCGCGGCGCGCAGCAACAGCATCAGCGCGATCGTCCCGGCGTACCAGGCGACGACGGTCGCCGTCGTCCATCGTCCGGCTTCGACGGAGGCCATCGGCATGTGCGCGAATCCCGCCGCCGCCTTCACGAGGCAGTCCGCGAGAAAGGCGTTCGCGTGGTTGAACGTTTCCGCGAGCCACGGCGAGAACAATCCCGAGACGAGGCTCAGCGCCGCGGTGGCCACCATCGCCTCGGACAGAGGAACCACGAGCAGGTTGGCGAGGAGCGATGACGGCACGATCCTGTCGAAGTACACCGCCGTCACCGGCGTCGATGCGATCCACGCCGCCAGCGACACGCAGAATCCGCCGCGCAGGAAGCGCAGAAGCCCGCGCCATCGTGCAAGCGCCATCGCGCGCCATCGTGGCGCCGCGCGCCCGTCGGGCGCTTCGAGCGGCGGCGGATCTTCGGCGCGGCGGGACCGCGCCGCCACCAGGAATGCCGTCGCCTCCGTGAACAACGGCACCATCAGCACGATGCCCGCCGTGCAGACGAAGGAGAAGACGAAGCCGAGATCGAGGAGTTCGCGGGGATCGCGCGCCAGTAGCAGCAGCGCCGCCGCGCAGACTGATGACACGGGGTCGAGCCGTCGTCCCGCCAGCGGCGCCGAGAAGAGGATCAGCGCCATGACGCACGCACGCACCGCGCTCGGGGCCGCGCCCGTCGCCAGCGTGTAGGCCGCGATCATCGGCGCGAAGACGAAGACCCGGTGCGCCAGCCGCAACGGCAGCGCGGAGAGCCCCGCCACGAGGATCGACGAGACGATCGCGACGTGCAGGCCCGAGATGGAGAACACATGCACCGTTCCCGATCCCTTGAAGACGTCCATGACTTCGCGCGGCACGTCCGAACGCAGCCCCAGCGTCATCGCCTTGACCAGTCCCGTCTGTTCGCGCCTGTCCGCCATGCCCAGCGAGAGGATCCGTTCCGCATAGCCGCGAAGCTCCCAGAGCTTCATCGCCAGACCCGAGGCGTCCATCGCCGGATGCCGATGCGTCGACGGGCTTTTGCCGCGCACCTTGAACGTGACGCGCGGCGCGCCCGCCCGCAGCGAGACCTCGCGCATCCTGCCGTTGAGCTGCCATCCCTCGCCCGCCGCGGGGAGGCGGAACGATTGCGCGCCGCGAACCATGCTCTCGGGGCCGTACCAGTCCACCAGCACCACCGCATCGGCGACGGCGATCGCCCCAGCCTCGTGCGGCAGCTCCTTCACGCGCAGGCGAAAGCGGGCGCGTGCCGCGCCGGGACCGAGCCGCACCAGTGTGGGCGCCTCGTCCACGCGGCCTCGGATCACGGCGTCCTCGCGGCTGTCCTCGATCGCCCGGAACAGCTCGACCGCCTCGTAGTCGTCGCGGGCCGCAAGCTGACCCGAGACGCAGGCCACCGCAAACGTCGCCGCGAACAGCGCCGCCGCCGCCGCAGGGTTCCACCGGCGGCGGCGGCGCGCGGCGATGGCGCAGACCGCCCAGGCGACGAGGGCGACCGCGCTACCCGCGACCGCCGCGTCGAGCGCGTGGGGATGGCGCAGCCCCGTCCAGGCGCCGGCCGCGAAGGCGGCGCACAACGGCGCGAGCGGATGGCGGCCGGGTGCGGTCGCCGTCGCGGACGTCGAGGTGCTTTCCTGCGGTTCCATTCGCTGCGGTCGCTCCCGCGCCGGCGCGTTGGCCCCCTGTCGCTAGAACAGGGGCTTGAAGTAGGTTCGGACGACGATGCCGCCCTTGTTGAAGATCACCGAGTCCATCTGGGTGGACTCCGCAGTCGTGTAGGTTCCAGGCGTGTCGAACTTTGCGGTGTCGCCCCAGCCCTTGACGATGGCGCCCACGACGAGCGTGCTGCCGTTGAGGTCGAGGCCGCCCGAGGTGAAGGCGAGTTCGCGAATCGTCGTCGAAGCCGTCAGCGTCACGAAGCCGTTCTCCTCGATCGCGAGTTTGACGTCCCGGCATTCGTCGGCCGGCGCGTTGAGATCCGCGGGAATGCGCGTCGACGCCAGCGTGGGCCGGTGCCAGTCCTTGACGATCACGCGCCCGCCGCCCTTGGCCTCCTGGCTTGTGTTCACGAGATAGATCGTTCCGGCTGCGCCGCGAATGTGGCGGTCGCGGCTTGCCGTGCCCGGTTCTGCGCTTTCGCCGCATCCCCCGTGGGCGGTGACGCGCTTGACGTCCATTTGCAGCGACGCCCCCGAGACGAGGGCGATTCGTCCGCCGCCGCCTCCGCCCGCGCCGTCGTGGTAGCCGCGTCCGCCGTTGGCCGTGATGGTCCCATCGCCTTGGATCTTGCCGCCCGCGCGGATGTTGACGCTACCGCCTGCGGCGCCGCCGATGTTGGCGCCATCGGGGTCGCGGGAGTCGGCGTTGGCCGCGACGCAGCCTTCGATCGTCACGTCCCCGCCGGCTTCAACGACGATGACGCCGCCTCCGCGGATCGCATGGCCCGAGCCTTCGCGCGCCGTGCCGCCCGAGCCTGAGGACAGGGGACTGAGGATGGAGCCGTACGTGCGCGCGGGTCGGTCGGGCGCGGCGAGCGCCTGCGGGGCTCCCTGGCCGCCATGGCTGGCCCCGCCTCCCGTCATCACGGCCGGCGAAGGCCCGCGCCCGGAGCCGAAGCCCTTGGCGGAGGCCGAGACGAACGCGCCGCGGCCGACCACGAATGCGCCGCCCACGCGCAGCGAGAGCCACCAGCTCTCGGCGTCGTCGTTCTCCGGGTGCGTCAGCGCGCCGCCGAGGACATGCATGTCGCCTAGGATTTCGAGCGCGCTGAATCCATCTTCGCGCGGCGTCGTGCGGATCGTCGCGATGGCGGCATAGCCTTCCTCCTGGATCCAGCCGGCGACGACCCGGGGTGCCGCCTCGTCCCACACGATTGCGCGCGGATGACCTTGGGATAGCCGCACGACTTCGTTGGAGCTTGGCGCATGGCGGAGCGACCAGTTCGCCGGGTTGCTCGCCAGGGCGTCGGCGTCTTTTCCGCGAATCCAGGAGTTCGTCGCCACGCCTTCGCCCATCGCCGCAGAGGCGCCCATCGCCGCGCCGAGGATTCCGCTCGCCAGTCGTTTCATCATACGCCGTCCGTTCGTCCTTTCCGGGGCGCATTCTAGCAGAACCGCCGCCGCCTGTGAACCCCGATCGCCACAAAAGAAAAACGGCGGACCGCCGAAGCGATCCGCCGT
>CAYVJM010000274.1:0-3382 GCA_964451695.1 uncultured Lentisphaerales bacterium
ATGAAAACAGGTATCGACACGCTCAAGAACATGGACTTCGCCCCGCTCCGAGGTCGGCGCGTGGGTCTTCTCTCCCATCTCGCCGCGGTCGACGAAGACGGGCGGACCACGGCGGACGTCCTCCACGACGCCGTCGATCTCGTGGCGCTGTTTGGACCCGAGCACGGCTTCCTGGGCCAGGCGCGGGCCGGCGAGGCCACGGACTCCTTCGAACACCCGGACTGGCACATCCCCGTGCATTCGCTCTATGGCGCGACGCTCGAACCTTCCGACGACGCGCTCGCGGGGCTGGACTGCGTCGTCTGCGATCTCCAGGATCTCGGCGTACGCTGCTACACGTACCTAGCCACGCTGCGCAACATGATGCGCGCATGCGAACGAATGGGCGTCGAGGTCGTCGTGCTCGACCGCCCGGTTCCCCTGCCCTTCTGCGTGGACGGGCCCGTGCGCGAGGCGGCGCTGGATTCTTTCGTCGCGCCTATCCCGGTGCCGTTCGTCTACGGCATGACGCCCGCCGAGGCGGCGCGGTGGATCCGCGCGAATCTGCTGCCCGGCGTCGCGCTCGCCACGATCCCGCTGGACATCCCCTCGCGCGGCGCGATCGCCCTCCCCGCCCCGCCCCGCTTCGTGCCGCCTTCGCCCGGCATCCGCTCCCCCGAGGCCGGCATGGTCTACCCGACGACCGTCTTCACGGAGGCAATCCCCTCCATCGACTGCGGCCTCGGCACCGATCTCGCATTCCAAGTCTTCGGCGCGCCTTGGCTCGACGCGCGCGCCCTCTGCGACGCGCTGCCTCGGGAGAATTTTCCCGGCCTGCGCTTCGAGCCCTGCGCGTTCGTCTCCGCCCGCGCCTACAAGGGCCAGCGGATCGAAGGCGCGCGGATCGTCGTCCAAGACCGCGACGCCTTCCGGCCTTTCACCGCGGGGATGCGTCTGCTGGCCGCGATCTTCGCACACAGCGGATCGGCGGCGCTCTGGGAGCGCCCGGACACGCGACCGGACTGGTTCGACAAGCTTTTCGGCTCGCCGGCACCGCGCGAAGCGCTGCTGGCCGGCGCGCCCTTCGTCTGCGACGACGACGCCGGCTACCTCGCCAGCCGCGAGGCCGCGCTGCTCTACTGACGAGAGGCTCCCGCCGCGATTAAGCGGGGCCCAGCGTGACGCGCTCGCCCTTCTTGAGCTTGAGGACGATCATGCCGTCTGCGGGAACCGCCCGCTTGGCGGCCGCGGACGCGCCACGGCGGACGCGGTACGAACCCGTGCAGAACGGGCTGGCCAGGCGGAACTCCGTCGCGCCTTGCGCCTGGAGCGTCACGGTCTGGACTCCGCCACGACTGCGGCGGGCCGAGACGAGCACGCCGCCTGGCGCGAGCAGCCCGCGGAAGCCGACGTCGTCCCACCGGGCCGGGGCGCCCCGGAAGAGGTAGTTGACGCCGCGCCGATCGTGCAGAAGCATCTCGTGGATCGCCGCGACGCAACCCATGCCGCCGTCGAGTTGCATGATCTCGGGACGAGCCGGGGTGCGCGATTCGATGGCGTTCATGCCCATGAGGCTGATCCCGGCGGCACCGGCGTCGTGGAGCGTGCCATGCCCGCGGTTCACGAAGAATCGCGCCCAGATGTCGAGCCACATCTCGGCCATGGCGGCGTTGCCCACGCGGGTGTGGATCATCGAGGCCCAGGGCACGCACCAGCCCGACCAGAGGCCGGGGCCGTGGTAGATCCAGTTCGTGAGCGAGGCCTCGACGATCTGCGCCCATTCGGGTGCCGCGCAGTCGATCGCGTCGAACGGCGCGATCGCCGCGAGATGCGAATGGTGGCGGTGCGATTCGGACAGCTTGAGTCCCTCCCAGAGGCCGATGAGGGAGCCTCGGCCTTCCGGCACGAGCGCCGCCTTCTGGAGCTTGGCGAGGATCTGCGCGCAGACCGGCGGAGGCGTTTCACCGAGCATCGCGGCCGCAGCCTCGAGATCCTCGGCGAGACGGTGGGCGCACGCGAGCTGGAAGCTCGGATTGCGGCCCCAGGCGTCGGGATTCGAGCCGCGGAACTCCGGCGAAACGCCCACCGGAAGCGCGAGCGAGCCGTCCGGCATCGTCTCGAGCATGGCGGCGAAAACGGCCATCGCGCCGCACATGAAGGGATAGGCGTCGGTGCGAAGGAACTTGCGGTCGCCGCTGTAGCGCACGTAGCGGAACATCATCTCGGCGATCCACATCGTGCAGCCGTGGTCCATCATGCCGGTCCAGAAGTTGCCCATGCAGCGGCAACGGTCGTCGACCGCGTGCGGCAGCATGACACCGTCCTCGACGCCGATGAAGGTACGGGCGTTTTCGCGGAGCTGCGGCAGCCAGCCGCGGATCATGTCGAAGAGCGGGCGCAAGTGCTCTAGGCGGTTGCCGTGATAGGCGGGCCAGTAGCACATCTGGACGTTGATGTTGAAGTGGTAGTCGTTGGACCACGGCGGGAACTGGTAGTCCTCGACCCACGGCCCCTGGAGCGTGCACGGCGTGGCGCCGGGGCGCGTCGCGCAGCCGAACTTGTACATGCCGTAGTCGTGGAGCCGCTGGAGGGCGGGGTTGGGGAGATCAAGCGTCGGAACGTCCCGCCAATAGTCCTTCCACCAGGCGGCGGCGGCGCGGGCGGTCCTGGCGAAGCCACGCGTCCAGGCGGCGGCAAGCGCTCCCGCGGTCTCGGCCAGGACGGCGTCCTCCTCGGTCGCCTCCGACCGGAAGACGACAAGCGCCGATTCGCCGCGCTGGGTCGTCCACGCGCAGACGACGGACGGATCGCGCGGCAGGGTCTGGACCCAGCCCCCGAAATCGGCGGCAGCGAAGCGGGTTGGCGGGGCGAAACCGCGGCTTTCGAAGTCGGCGCGCAAGCCGTCCCACGCGGGGACACAGGCGGCGGCGGGCTTCAGCTCGCGGGGCCAGGCGATGTGCAAGGCGCCGGTCTCGACGTCCATGACCATGCGGATGGCGAGGGCGCGGCGGCCTTTCGCGACGCGGATATCCAGCGCACCCGTGGCGAGATCGAGGACGGCGGTATCGAGACGGGCGCCGACCCCGAGATCGAACTCGACGCGACCCAGAGGGACGACGGTGGGGCGAGATTCAGAGGACTTGAAGAGGGCCTGAAGGCGATCGGCGTCGCCGCTTTCGAGCGTGGCGCGGATATTGGCGTACGTCTGCTCGGAAGTGAAGGCGGAACCGCCCAAGTGGTCCCAGACGTCGGGGCGGCCGAGGGTGACGCGCAGGATGCGGCCTTCGCCCCAGACCATGGCGCCGACGTCGGTGTTGCCGAGCAGCGCGCCGAGATGGGGGCGTTCGAGCGGGAAGCGCCAGTCGGGTCCGATCAGGCGGGGGGAAGCAGGAAAGATGCGGGA
>CAYVJM010000275.1:0-3347 GCA_964451695.1 uncultured Lentisphaerales bacterium
TGTTTTCGGGGTTGCAGGCGGGAGAGGGGGTTTGATACCATCGCGGCGATGAGGATTTGCATGGACTATCAGCCCGCGGTCGCGCAACGCGCCGGAATCGGGCGCTACGCGAAGATGCTCGCGGCCGAGCTGTCAAAGCAGCTCGCACCCGAGGATTCCCTTCGGCTGTTCTACTGCGACTTCCGCCGCAAAGCCGCCGCGCCGCAGCTTCCCGGCGCCCAGGCCGCTCCCTTCCACGCGGTGCCAGGCGCCCTCATGCAGAAGCTTTGGCACCACCTGCGCTTCCCCCCCTACAATTGGGTCGCCGGTGGCGCCGACGTCTTCCACTTCACCAATTTCACGACCCGCCCGGTCACCACCGGCAAGTCCGTCGTCTCGATCCACGACATGAGCTTCATGCGCCTCCCGCACTTCGCCGAGGCACGCAATCTGCGCCACCTGAGCGCCGCGATCGGACGGAGCGCCGCGGAGGCGGACGCCATCATCACAATCTCGGAGTTCAGCAAGCGCGAGATCGAGGAGTTCCTCCCCGCCGCGCGCGGCAAGGTCCACGTCACCTACCTGGGCGTCGGCGGCGAGTTCGGCGTCGCCTCCGCAGACGCTGTCGCCGCAGTGCGTCAGAAGATCGGCGTGACGCGCCCGTTCATGCTCACCGTTGGCACGGTGGAGCCGCGCAAGAACCTCCAGTTTCTCGTCGACGTCTTCGAACGCCTCGCCCCGCGCGGGATCGATCTCGTGGTCGCCGGCGCCCCGGGTTGGAAATGCGACGGGATCCTGCGCCGCTTCGCCGGCACGAAGTTCCCCGAGCAGCTCCACTACCTCCAGTTCATCCCCGACGGCATGCTGGCCGCGCTATATTCCGCAGCCTCTCTTTTCGTCATCCCCTCCCACTACGAGGGCTTCGGCTTCGGCCCCCTCGAAGCCATGGCCTGCGGCACGCCGGTGCTGTCCTCCTCCGGCGGCTCGCTGCCTGAGGTGCTCGGAAATGCGGCCTGCGTGATGGCCGGTTTCGACGCCGACGCCTGGGCGGAGCGCGCGCTGGCGATCCTCTCCGGCGGCGGTCTTCGCGCCCGTCTCGTCGAGGACGGCATCCTGCGCGCCTCCAGCTTCACGTGGCAGCGTACCGCCTCCGCCACGTACGACGTGTATCGGAAGGTCTGCGGCGCATGAAGGCGGTCTTCGATTCGCGCTGGATCTACGAGCGTCCATCCGGCATCGGCGTCTACGCCCGGGAGATGATGGGCCGCCTGCCGCGCCTCCTGCCCGATCTCGATTTCGTCTTCCTCTTCTCCGACGAGGCGCTGGAACGCCGCCATGCCGACGCCCTCGCGGGGCTCCGCAACGTCCAGATCGTCCGCTTCCCGCATGGACCGCTCTCGCCCGCGAGCCAGCTCCGCCTGCCCGCCTTCCTGCGCGAGCTGCGCGCGGACCTCTTCCACACGCCCAACTACATGATGCCCTACCTGGCCTTTCCGCCCGCGCCCGGCCGCCGGACGAAGGCCATCGTCAACATCCATGACGTCATCCCGCTCGTGGTCGAAGGCTACGCCCCCAGCTCGCGCACGAGCCGCTTCCGCGGCGTCTTCCGCTTCTGCCTTGCGCAGAGCGTCCACCGCGCCGACCGCGTTGTCACGGGCAGCGAGGCCTCGCGGCGCGACCTCGTCGCCTCGCTGGCCCTGCATCCGCGCGACGCCGCGAAGATCGAGGTCGTCTACGACGGCGCAGGCGGCCGTTTCGGCGAACTCGCTCACGATCCCGTCAAGACTGATCCCGACTCGCCGCGCACGCTTCTCTACGTGGGCCGCATGGATCCGTACAAGAACGTCCACGGCCTCGTCGAGGCGTTCGCCCAGGCGCGCCGGCGCGTGTCCTTCCCCCTGCGCCTCGTGGTCTGCGGTCCCGCCGACGACCGGTACCCCGAGGCGCCTCTCGCCGCGGAGCGCCTCGGCGTGGCCGACGACGTCCGCTTCACCGGTTTCGTGCCGGACGAGGAGCTGGCGCGCCTCTACGCCACGGCCGACCTCCTCGTCCACCCCTCGCGCTACGAGGGCTTCGGCCTCCAGATCGTCGAGGCGATGCGCTGCGGTCTGCCCGTCTGTTGCACGGACGGCGGTTCGCAGCCTGAAATCGCCGGGGATGCCGCCGTCGTCGTCAAAGCAGGCGATTCGCTTGCAATGGCCGACGCGATCGCCGAGATCCTTGGCTGCCCCGCCAAGCAGGAGCGGATGAAGGCCGCCGGCCTCGTCCGCGTCCGTTCCTTCGAGTGGGATGTCTGCGCCGACCGCACCGCCGCCCTCTACCGCTCGCTTCTCGCGCCATGAACGACTCCGCTCCAGCCAGCCTCCGCAGCCGCAAGACCGCGATCGTCATCCCCGCCTTCAACGAGGCGGAGTCGATCGGGCCGCTGCTCGACGAAGTCTCAGCCTGCATGCCCGGCGTCAAGACGATCGTCGTCAGCGACGGCTCGCTGGACGCCACGGCCGAGATCGCCGCGGCGCGGAGCGCGGACGTCCTCGACCTGCCATGCAATCTCGGCGTGGGCGGCGCGGTCCAGGCCGGGATGCGCCACGCCTGGAACGGCGGCCACCGCCTCGTCATCCGCCTCGACGGCGATGGTCAGCACCCGCCTTCCGAAATCCCCAAGCTGCTGGCGAAGATGGACGAAACAAACGCCGATCTCGTCGTGGGCTCGCGCTTTCTTGGCGCCGCCGGCTCCTGCGGCGGCACGACGATGCGCAAGATCGGCAACGTCCTGCTCGCACGATTCCTCAGCGCGATCTGCCGGGCGCGTGTCACGGATCCGACTTCCGGTTTCTGGTGTGTGCGCGACGACCTGCTCCGCTATTTCTCGCTGTGCTATCCCTGCGAATATCCCGAACCCGAGGCGCTTGCGCTGCTGCGCCGCCAGGGCTACGCGATGGCCGAGGCCGCCGTGTCCGTCCGGCCGCGCCAGCACGGCGTCTCCACGATCGGCTCGATCGACACGATCTACTTCGCGATGCGCGTCTCCCTCGCGCTGGTGGCGGACCGCGTGCGTCCCGTCGACCGGCGCTTCGCGAATCCGCGCGGCAGAAAGGAGTCCTGAATGACGCTGGCGATCCTTCCCGTCGAACTCGGCCGGGCGGCGCTCGGCCTCGCCGGCGCGGCACTCGTTGCGGGCGTCGTTCGCCACGCGCTCCTGCGGCGCTCCCGCGCGTCGTTCCCCGCCGTGCTCCTGCTGGGCGCGGCCGCGGCGGCGATGCTCGTCGTGGCCGTGTCTCCAGATCTCTTCGCGGCGTTTCTCCCGGATTCTCGGATGGGGCGCATCCGCCTTGCGGTCGCCGGCCTCAGCGTCTTCATCCTCGTGG
>CAYVJM010000276.1:0-3340 GCA_964451695.1 uncultured Lentisphaerales bacterium
TGTACTGGCGCCAGATGCGCAACGGCATGTGGATGCGCGCCGCCCTCATCGCCTCAACCTTCGACTGCGCCTCGCGCATCGACGCCTTCTTCCGGGAGAACCTTTGAACACGTCCATCCTCCTCGCCAACATCGTCTTCGACGCCTACCGGACTTCGAGCGTCTTCAATCAGCTCGTCGTCATCGTCCTGGTCCTGCTCTCGGTCTACACGCTGGCCAACATGGTCGGCAAGCGCGGCGCCCTGAGCATCATCAACCGCCGCAACCAGAAGCTGCTTCGGCAGCTCCGCACGAAGCCCCACCCCGCCCAGCTCTACCTCGAGGTCCAGGGGCGCTTCGCCCCCGGCATCCCCATGGCGGACATCTACGCCGCCGCCATCAAGGAGATGCTCTCCCTCCTGCGCAAGCGCGGCGTCCTCGAAACCGACGTCGCCGGCTGGTCCGCCGGGCTCGCCCCCGTCGCCCTCACCGAGTCCGAGATCGACTCCATCCGCTCCTGCGCCGAGAGCGAACTCGAAGAGCAGCTCATCGTCATCGAGGACAAGATGTCCTCCCTGGCCACCTGCACCTCCATCGCCCCCTCCCTGGGCCTCTTCGGCACCGTCTGGGGCGTCATGGAGTCCTTCATGGCCATGGCCGACTCCGGCTCGACGATGATGATCACCAGCGTCGCCCCCGGCATCTCCGGCGCCCTGCTCACCACCGTCGTCGGCCTCCTCATCGCCATTCCCGCCTCCTGGGGCTACAACGTCCTCTCCGACCGCGTCCGCTCCACCAGCGTCAAGACGCGCAACTTCACCGACCAGCTCCTCGCCGACATCGCCCGCCACCATGTCCGCTACGGCGGAGACGGAGCCTAGCCATGCGCCGCCGTCGCGTCATCCACTACCCCCGGCCACGGGCGGACATGAACCTCACGTCGATGATGGATCTCACGTTCCTCCTGCTCATCACGTTCATCATCACCTTCCCCCTCATCGAACAAGGGCTCCCCGTCACCCTCCCAAAAGGAAAGTCGAAGCCCATCGAGACCACCGACAAGCCCGCCGTCGTCACCGTCGACCCCCAAGGGCGCGTCTACCTCGGACAAACCCTGGTCACCCTCGACGAACTCAACGACAAGCTCCGCGCCATGCTCGGTGCCAACGACAAGCTCCAGCTCGTCATCCGCGGCGACAAGCAGGTCAGCTACGGCACGGTCGTCGACGTCGCCCAGCTCGCCACCGACCTCGGCATCAGCCGCATGGCCCTCGCCACCTCCCCCAAGGAGTAGCCCATGCCGGACGACAGCGGCAGCCAGACATCTCCCTACACGAGAAGCTACATCTTCTCCGTGGCGGTCCATGTCACGGCGGTGATCGTCCTCGCCGTCGCCAGCGCCATCAACGGTTGCCAGTGCATCCGCCGCCACCAGAAGAACAAACCCCTACCCATCGAATTCACCGTCGCCATCCCCGAGGAGTTCGTCCCCGACCAGACGGACGAACCGAAGGTCGATGACAAGAAGCCCGATCTCCCCGACGACCCCGAGGCCATCCGCGAACCCGAGCCCGAGAAGCCCAAGGAGCCCGTCAAGCCCAAGGAACCCGAGAAGCCCAAGGACAAGCCCAAGCCTAAGGACAAGCCCAAGGACAAACCCAAGTTCGAGAAGAGCAACAAGATCATCGAGAAGAAGGAGAAGACGAAGCCCAAGGAGATCATCAAGAACCTCCCCAAGGACTTCAAGCCCGTCAAGGTCACCGGGCCCAGGCTCACCGCGGCGGAGATCCAGAAGCTCCTCGACCTCGGCGCAACGCCCTCCGACCACACCACCGTGCCGGGCGAGGACGAAATCAACCTCCTCGCGATCAAGAACGCCCTCTACAAGGCCTGGGTCGTCCCTTCCGCCGAGCACCTGACCGGACGCCCCGTCGAGATCGAGATCACCCTCGGCGCCTCCGGTGCCATCCTCGACTACCGCGTCGTCGCCGGCTCGGGAAGCCGCGTCCTCGACAACTCCGCCCTCGACGCCGCCAAAGCCGTTCGCCAGGTTCCCAACCTCTCGGCCTCTTTCCTCCGCTCGCGCCGGAAGGTCACCATCGCCTTCGAACTCCAATAGCCGGAGAACCCGCCATGCACGTCCGCGCCGCCCTCCTCCCCTTCGTCCTCCTCGCTTGCGCCCTGCTCGCCCAGGCCGTTCCGCCCGCGCCGAGCGAGGAGGCGCCGCTCATCAGCGCCTACGAGCGCAAGGTCCTCGCCAAGGAAATGCGCACCCTCGGCGCCGAAATCCGCGCCGCCCGGAAAACCGCCAGCGAGAATGCCTCCCTCGCCCCGCTGAAGGAGGCGCTGTCCGCCGCGAAGCAGACGAAGGACGCCGCGCAGATCCGCGCCTCCCAGCGCGCCCTTTCCGACGCCGTCGAAACGCTCCTCTACGCGCAGGACGGCATGCCGGCGAAGATCCAGCGCCTCGTCGACGTCGGCAACCTCCTCCGCTACGACACGCCGGACCAGCAGCAACAGCGCCGCCAGAACCGCACGGTCACCTACGCCCCGCCGCCCGTCGCCCCCACCAACGCCCCTGCGGCCACCGACTCCGCCACCAACGCGCCGTCTAGCCGCTAGCCCCTAGCTCCTGACCCCTTCCCCCCATGTTCGCTAGTCTCTCCATCCCGCAGCAGGAGGCCCGCTTCCGCGAGTCTTTGAAAGTCGTGCCCGTCCGCAATGCCGGCGTGCGCGTCCTCGAAAGCGACGACCCCGACGAACTCGTCGTCGAGGTCCAGCTTCGCTACGACGGCCCCGCGCTCAGGCTGATGCGCCGCTTCTTCAAGCTGCGCCCCGCGAAGCGGTACGTCCTCGACCTGATCGGCCGCCGCGTCTACGAGGCCGTGGACGGCGTGAAGACCTTCGAACAGCTCATCGACGAATTCGCCGCACGCGAAAAGCTCACGTTCTTCGAATCCCGCGCGCTCCTCGGCCAGTACTTCCAGACACTCGTCCGCCGCGGTGTCGTCGTGGCCACCCTGCCACGTCCGCCCAGCGGACAATGATTCACGCCGACGAGGAGCGGGACGTCGTCGGGACCGGGGTGCGCCGTCTGCCACACGCGAAGGGCAATAACGACGGTAACGCCTCCCGGTAGTTGGCTCCGACAGACGTTCCGGACCGTAACTCCTGTTTCCCCAACACCTGTGCTTCGGTCGTCCTGGGCAAAGCCGAGTACAGCCGGATCACGCGCAGTGCAAACGCCTTCGTCCGCTCCGCCAAGTCCCTGCGGGGCTGAAAGGATGAAGGTTGAATTAAATGGAGCAAGTCATGTTTTGCATCGCCGTTTCCATGGCCGATTTGCAGAATCGCCGCATGCT
>CAYVJM010000277.1:0-3327 GCA_964451695.1 uncultured Lentisphaerales bacterium
CATGATCCAGAAGTACGCCGAGCCCAGCGGCCACGAACTGGGCGCCGCAATGGCCTCCTTCGGCGTCGTCATGTCCGTGTACCACGTGGCGATGACGCCGACCGTGGGCTTCGCGATGGGCATGCAGCCGCTCGTGGGCTACAACATCGGGGCGCGGCGCTACCGCCGCGTCCGCCGGATATTCCTGACCTCGCTCGTGCTGGCGTGGCTGCTGCTGATGGTGCCGTTCATCGGCCTCGAAGTGTTCGCCCGCGCCGTCTTCAGGCTGTTCGGGACGGAAGGGGCCGCGCTATCGCTGGGCGTCTACACGCTGCGCCGCTACGTGAGCCTGCTGCCCCTCGGCGGCGTCTGCGTCCTCTTCGCCCACTACTTCCAGGGCACCGGCCAGCCGGGCAAGGCGCTGCTCATCTCGTCCGTCCGCCAGGTCATCCTCGCGCTCCCGCTCATGTTCCTGATGCCGATGGCGTTCGGCTACGACGGGATCATCTTCGCCTTCCCCGTCTCGGAGGTGTTCGGCATGGTCTTCGCCGCCGCGCTGATGTCCGGCGAATACCGCCGTCTGCGCCGGCTTCAGGCGGCGGAGGAGGAAGGGACCGCGCTTGCGGCAACCGCCGGGGCGCCATCGGTGGAGGTCGAACCATGAGCGCCCCCGAGACCTCCCCGCGCCGAACCTCGCAGGGTCTGCGGGCCCGGTTGAGCTTCGCCGTCATCGTCCTGTTCGCCTTCACGGCGGCCTGGGGGGAGTTCACCGCCGCGCGCCACCGCCTGCGCGACGAGACGCCAGGCTACAACGCGGTCAACCTCGCCGAGCGCTACCGCCCTCCCCTCTCGCGCGTCGCCGACGCCGAGGGTCGGAGCCGGATCGCGTGGATGGGCACGGACAATCTCGGCCGCGACGTGCTCAGCCGCCTGGTGCAGGGCGCGCGGATCGCCTTCCACGTCGGCATCGCCACCTCGCTGGTCGCCGTGCCCTTCGGCGCGCTGCTCGGCCTGCTCGCGGGCTACTTCGGCGGGCGCGTCGACGCCCTCTGCACCTGGCTGGCGGCGACGGTCGCGGCGATCCCGGCGCTGCTGCTGATCCTGGCCGTCTCGGTCGTCGTGGGCAAGGGGCTGACCGGCGTCTACGCGGGCATCTGCGTCACGACCTGGGTGGGCGTCTACCGCACGGTCCGCGGCGAGACGGTCAAGCACCGCGGTCTGGGCTACGTCCAGGCGGCCCGGGCGCTGGGCTTCGGCCATGGGCGGGTTCTCTTCCGCCACATCCTGCCCAACGTGGCCCACGTCATCATCGTCGCGTTTTCGCTGCGCTTCCCGGCTGCGGTCGGCACCGAGGTGTTCATGGGCTTTCTGGGCATCGGCGCGCAGAACGAGCCCTCCTGGGGCGTCATGATCGCCAATGCTCGCGTCCGCCTCTGGCAGGGCGTCTGGTGGGAGGGCGCGTTCGTCACGCTCGCGCTCTTCGCGCTCGTCCTGAGCTTCAACCAGCTCGGCGACGCCCTCCGCGACCGCCTCGACCCGATGCGCCGCAACGCCTAGACTCCCGCTTCGTCATGACGCGGGCGCGGAAGCGGCGCCAGCTCGTCCAGGATCGCCTTCAGCGCCGGATCGTCGTTCGCCGCGGCGACCGCCTTTTGGATGGCGCATTTGATCGTCAGACCATTTGCGGCGCCGAAGCGTCTCGCCACGGCGTCGTAGGCAAGGCCGCAGCGGCGAGTCAGCGCCAAACTGGCGATGCCCTTGCTCGGGTCGCCACGACGATGCAGCGCGTTCAACCGCTCGCGCGGGATCGCGAGCCGGGCGCAGACCTTCGCAATCACCGCCTCGGGATCCTCCCGCGTCTGGAGCGGCGCCAGCGGGGCATGGGGCTCGCCGCGCTTCAACTGCGCCAGGACGCGATCCTCCTCCTTCTGGACGCGCTGGAGGAACGCCGCATCACCCCAGGCCAGGGTCGTGCTCTTGATCTGCGCGCCGAAATTCGCTTCGCCGGCGCGCAGCGCCGCTTCGACGAACTGGCGATATCGCGCCGGAGCCGGCCCTTCCCCCGGCGCCAGCGCGGCGACGCGAGCGCTGGCGAGCCACGAGACGGGCGCGTCCATTCCGGCGGTCCGGCGGTAGCTGCTCCACGGGAACGCCTCCAGCGCGGCCATGCCCTTCGCGACCTGGGCGGCACCCGGCTCCAGATGGCGGATCGCCATCCGATGGAGGTCCCGGCTCGCCTTGAGCAGATAGGCGTCGCCCCCCACCAGCACCGACTGGTAGCGCGTCTGGAAAACCGAACCGCTCCGGCGATGCCGGATGGAAAACCGCTTGGAGTAGGTCGTCATGACAACTTGCATGAAGCGTCCCAAGTTGCCGAGCGGGGCGTCGACGAGCAAATGGCCCTGCTTCTCCAGCCAGCAATACGCAAAGACCGCGACGCCGAGCTCGGCGGAAGTCTCCGCGACGAGACCCGTCATCGCATCGTAGTCGGCGCGATCCTCGAACACGGAGCGCCCGACGTTTCCGTTGAAGACGACCCAGTTCGGAACGCCGGGAATCTGCAGTCTGGATATTCTCATGCTGCGAATTGAACGGCGCGGCGCCCCGCCACGGAGCCTGGGGTGCGGGTTCGGGATTCCGGGATCAGGCCAGAACGCTCTGGACGGCCTCGCGCCCGCGCTTCTCGAGCTCCTTGAACTCCGGCGAGTCCCACTTCGAGTAGTTCCAGTCGCGGATGAGCTGCGTGAGCTTGTGGAAGAACGTCCGCGCCGCGTCGCGGTCGGCGAACTTCATCTTCGCGTCGACGATGCGCTCGGCGGCGGCGAGGACGTGGCGCTGGCGTTCGGCGGAGCAGGCTGCATCCGTCTCGTGGAAGGAGTCCTGCTGGAGGTAG
The DNA here is from genome assembly GCA_964451695.1 of uncultured Lentisphaerales bacterium. Lineage (GTDB taxonomy): Bacteria > Verrucomicrobiota > Kiritimatiellia > RFP12 > UBA3636 > JAAZAI01. Next base: position 2,873 of record CAYVJM010000277.1, read on the forward strand.
GCGGCGTCCACGAACTCGCTCTTCAGGTAGACGACGAAGTCCTCCATGGCGGTGCCTTCCTCGCCGACGACCTTCATCATCTGGGCGATCTCGTTGCCGCGGCGGAGCGCGGCGCGGATCTTCGCGACGGCCTTCGGGTCGCAGACGCCCGTGTACTTGCTCCACGAATCGAGGGGATCGATGGCGGGGTAGCGACGGGCGTCCGAGCGCGCGCGGGAGAGACCGTGGAAGGCGCCGACGACCTTGATCGTGGCCTGCGTCACCGGCTCGTCGAAGTTGCCGCCTGCGGGAGAGACGGCGCCGCCGATCGTCACGGAGCCCGTCCCGCCGTCGCGCAGCCGGACGCGCCCGGCACGCTCGTAGAAGGAGGCGACGACAGATTCGAGGTAGGCGGGGAACGCCTCTTCTCCGGGGATCTCCTCGAGACGCCCGGACATCTCGCGCAGGGCCTGCGC
>CAYVJM010000278.1:0-3307 GCA_964451695.1 uncultured Lentisphaerales bacterium
GCCGGTGCCGTGATCCTTGGCCCAGTTCTGGTCAATCCAGCCATCGATCTTCGTCGCGCCCCAGGAGGCGTTCACAAGGCCGATCGGCACGTCGAGATCCTGGTTGAGCTTCCAGCCCATCCAGTAGAGCGCCGCGCCGTTCCTGCGGATGGCGTCGTAGGTGGAGGTCTCCCATTGGACGCCAACGGCGTCCTCGCGGGGGTAGGCGAGGTTCCGGTTCTCGCCGTCGTTCATCAGAAGCGTGCGGATATTCGGATTGCCCTTCGCCTTCTGCAGGAACGCCTCGCCGCCGACCGGAAGCCGTCCGTAGCCGGCGAACGTGTAGGCCATGTTGGACTGGCCGCAGCCGAACCAGACATCCCCGAAGAGGATGTTCGTGATGGTGTGCGACTCGCTTCCGCACTGGGCGGTGATCGAGGACGGGCTCTTGTTCGCCTGTTGCGCGGGCAGATTCACGATCCAGCGGCCGTTCCCGGCCACCGTCGCCTCGCCCACGGGTTTCCCGTTGAGCGAAATCGCAACGACCTTGCCTGGCTCGCCGAAGCCCCAGACGGGGGCGGCGACATCGCGTTGGATCACGGCGTGACTCGTGAGCACGCCGGCGAATTTCAGCGGAACCGCCGAGGCGACGGTTGCGGCGATGGCGAAGGCCGCGAAGGCGGCGGGGAGGGGGGCGCGGAGTTTCATTTATTGGATTTTCCTTGGCGTCGGCCTGTGTTCCGGTGAAGTTTTGTTTTGGGGATCAGCGTGTTGCCGCCACTGGGCTCGCGCCAGGCTGAGGGGAGAAGCGCGGAGGCGGGACGCTCGCCGGTGGCCTCGTAGGCGAGGGCCATGCTGGCGGCGGCGCCGCCCATGGCCGCGCGGTCGAAGTCCACGCGGGCGATGTCCTGGAAGCACCACCACTGCTGGTTGTAGTTGTCGCACGAGACGAGGGAGAGGTCTCGGCCCGGCATGAGGCCGCGGGCGGCGAACGCGACATAGGCGCGCTCCGCCATGTCGAATGAAAGCGTCATCACGACCGCGCCACACAGCGCCGCCGAGGGTGTCGCCATGATTTCGTCCCAGGTCATCGTGCGGCAACTCGCGCCGGCCTCCGCGCATACGGCCTTGGCGCCGGCGAGGCGAAGCGCGAAGCTGAAGTGCTGGTGGCCGAGGTTCGCGGGGTCGCTGACGAGCAGGGTCACGGCTCGGTGGCCGGCCTCGAGGATCCTCTCCGCCGCGAGGCGCCCCGCGGCATGCTCGTCGCGCCGCACGCAGCAGGTGTCCTCCCAGAGGCGTCCGTCGCACCAGACGATCTTGTCGATGCGTTTGCGGATCCAAGCCTCGGCCTCTTCGGGGAACTGGCCGACGGCGACGGCCACGTTGATCATGTGTTCCTTGAAGAGGAGGCTGCCGCCGCCCTCCCGGCGCGACTCGAGGATGTCGTGCAGGCGCGCGAGGGTGAGCACGTAGTCGCCCTCCTGAAGCTCGTGGTTGATGCCCATGATCGTTTCGAACGACTGCGGGCTGGCGAGGCGCTGGACGTCGCGCATGTTCGGGAGGATGACGCCGATCTGGGGCACGTGGCGGCTGCGCAGAGCGCGTGCCGCGGCGTTGGGCACGTAGCCGAGCTGGCGGGCCGCCTGCTGGACACGGGTCATCAGTACGTGGCTGACGTTCGTGGTGCTGGATCTGCCGCCCTTGAGTGCCGCGCAGGCGGCGCCGCGCGAGACGCCCGCCGCGGTGGCGACGTCTTGAAGGGTGATCTTGCCGCTCGTCTTTTTCATGGCGGATAAGGAGGATTCGGTCGTTTCTTCAGCTTCGACTTGTCGAACATCCCGGTGCCCGGCGCACAAGCGCCCAAGGCATGAATCGATTCATGCCTGCTAAGATATCCGATCCCAGTTGCGGAGTCAATACCGGATTTTCATCAATCCGCGCGTCCGCGGATGCGGCGCCAGATCGACGCCGCATCGTCCGCCGAATGACTGCGGAGGCGGAAGTCGACGCGCCAGCGGCGCGCGCCCGCCGCCGCGAGTCGCGGAAGCCAGCCGGCCCGGTCGAGGGGCGCGGCGTCCATCACGACGGCGCGGCAGTCGTGCGTCGCGACGACGACGTCCCCGCCGCGCGCAGCGCGCAGCCGCGTCTCGTCCAGTCCGCGCTTCGGCCCGCAGTTCCCGCAGACCGCGCCCAGCGCGGAGATCGGGCAGGCCTCCGAGATCATCAACGGCACGTCCTGATGCAGGACGACCGTTGCGACGTCGCCCCACTCGCGCACGAGCGCCTCGGCGTCCTCCAGTTCCGTCTCGGGGGAGAGGACCACGCCGCGCACACCGCGTTCGAACCATTCTGTGATCGCCTGCGAATTCCAAGCGGAGAGTGTCCAGTCCGCTTCGATGTCGTGGTCTTCCGGGAGCAGATCCCAGGCGTCGGGATTCGTCGCGAGCCAGCGGTGGAAGCCCTGCGCGGCGAACGCGTCGATGCGCGCGCGCAATGCGTCGCGCTCCCAGCTCCGCAGGACGAGCGGCAGCGCGAGGCGGATGCGGTCGCGGCCGAAGCGGTCGGCGACGCGGAGAATCTCGGCGTCGGCGGCCGGGTCGAGATCGAGGACGACTTCGTCCGCGTCGGCGATGCCGTCGAGGCAGGCGGGCTGGTCGGTCCGCACGCTCCAGCGCGTCGGCGCCGCGGGGTCCGGGCATCTCGGCAGGCGCGCGGCGGCGATGGCCGCGGCCTCGGCGTGGCGGCGTGCGGACTCCGCCGCGAGGCCGTCGGCGAGGCGTGCGCAGACTTGGCGGCGGAGGTCGTTGACCTGGGAGACGGGCGCGAAGCGGTCGTCGGGGTTGTCGAGGACGAAGCCGGCGAGGGCGAAGCCGGTCTCGCCGAGCTTGGCGCAGGATTCGGCGATGGACGCCGCGTTGCGTTCGGGGTTCTTGGCCGGGGCATAGGTGTCGGCGGTCGCGGCCTCCGCGGAGAGGCCGCCGCTCCGAGCCCGGAGGCGGAGGGCGTCGGCGCGAACTTCGAGAACGAGGTCCAGCGGCAGGCGGGGCTTGCGTTCGGCCTGCGGCGGGAGGGTGGTGTCGAAGTGCTGCTTCACGGCCTGCGAGGAGGCGCAGTAGACGGCGGCCCCGGCGGGGAGACGCGGGGCGTCGGGAGGCAGCGGCACCGCGGCCCAGGCGCCGGCGGGACATTCGAAGACGGGACCGCGCCGTCCCGGTGCCGCTTCGAACGCGGCGATGGAGAAGCCGTAGGGGCGGTCCTGGCCCGGCAGGTCGATCTGGATGCCGTCGTGGAGCTGGAGCGCGCGCGACGTGCGGAAGCGCAGCCAGCG
>CAYVJM010000279.1:0-3287 GCA_964451695.1 uncultured Lentisphaerales bacterium
GGCGGAACGATCATCATCCGCAACGACGGCGTCGTCGGCAATCTCGCTTGGACGCCGATTCCGTCCTCAGCCCTAGGGGACTCGGCCGCCGACTTCAAGAAGGCATCGCTTTCGCTCGCGGCGTGCGGCAAGGCGAGGCTCTTCGAAACGCTTCAGGCGGAGACCCTCTCCATGGAATCCGACACCGTCCTCGACGTGAACGGTAAGACGCTCGTCGTCCGCACCCTGCAGACCGGTGGCGAGAACGTGCCGTCCGGCACCTACGCGGCCGGCTCCGCACTGTTCACGGAGGGCTACGTCACCGACTCCGCAGGCGGCGGCTCGGTCGTCGTCCTCGGCGCCAGCACGCTGGTCGTGATCCGGTAAGGGCGGCGCCCTGCCGCCCACGCAACGCCGAGTGCGGCGGACCGATCGCAATTTTCCAGCGTCATGGCGTCTGGACTTGCATTTCAAGTCACGGACTGATCCGTGCCGGGCCCGTCACTTCGCGCGCTTGACGACGATCGTGTCGGCGCGCCGTCCCTGGGTCTTGAGCGCAGCCGCGGCGAAGGGCTCGTAGACGTCCGGGCCGAAAAGCGCGCGGGTCAGCTCGCCGCTGCGCTTGACGGTCACTTCAAGCCGCCCGTCGTCCGTCTTCCCGGCCTCGGCCGTCGTCGCGAAGCGCGTGCTGCCGTCGGGCGTCGCGTGGCGGACCGCCTCGGGCAGCGTCGCCGCCTCCGCGTTCCCCTTGGCAAAGCGCAACACGAGGACGTCGTCGAAGCGGTGCGTCATCCCGCGCCAGAACGGCAGACGGCGCGTGCCGTAGCGGGGCGAGATCGCCGCGCCGTCCGAGCCGGGAAGCCGCACGCTCATGTACCCGTCCTGCACGACGCCCCACCCCGGGATGCGAATGCGAAATGCTCTCACGGCAGGGTACGCCTCGACATCGGTCTCGAACGGCCCGTCGAGCCGCGCCTTGCGAGAAAAGGCCGACACCACCTCGAGCACGTGGCGACGACGATCCTCGGGCTGAAGTTCGCGGTACAGCCTCCTGAATCCTTCGGCCGCCGCGCCGCGGTATTCAGTCGTGATCGAGATGATCGCGTCGCCATTGGCTGCGATGTCCATGTCATAGGCGTTCGACACGCGTGCCTCGTAGCCGGGATCGGCCTGGATCGCGACCCACTTCCGCGCCCCGAGATCCGCGGCCATCATTCCCTCGCAGGATGTCGCCCGCAGCTCCGAATACTGAGAGCCGTCGTTGACGTAGTACGTCGCGCCATCATCGACCACCGCCACGAGAATCGTGTCGAAGAGGTCGTAGCCCTCGACCGCATCGTCCGCGTCCGACGCAGCGCGGCCGCTGTCGACGAACACGAAGCGCGAGGGGACGTCAGCGGCCGCGAGCATCGCCCGCGTCAGGATCGCCACGTCCGCCGCGTGGCCGTAGCCCGATTCGAACGTCGCGTCAGCCGGCGAAAGCATCTCCAGCGGCAGGTCGCTGTAGGCGGGGCCGGCAACGCGGATCTGGGTCGCGATGAAGTCGCGGATCGCGCGAACCTTCTCGGCGACAGACGTCTTTCCCGCAATCAGCGTCCGGGCCTTCGCCGCCGCCATCGACGCATTTGTCGCGCAGGCGTCCATCTTCGCCTCGATCGTCGCGGCGTAGTCCCACGCCGTGATTTCGGGAGTAAGCCGCACCTTCTGCTCGAAGAGGTAGCGCCCCGGAGGCAGATTCTGCTCGCGGACGACGCCGGGCAGATTCGTCTGGACCACGATCAGCGGCGCGGAGGCGGCGTTTGCGGACGTCCGCGCGAAGGCCATGCCGCCCGTGACGACCAGCTCCTGCTCGGCGATGTCGTCGAAGCCGCCGAATCGTTTGACGAACGCACGGAAGGGCGCACCGTGCCACGTGCGCTTGACGGCGCAGTCGATCTCGCTGCCGACTTCGAGGCCGGGGAAGCTGACGACGAGCGTCTTGCCGGCAGGGTAGCGGGGTGCCGAGGCGACCCAAGGCTGGTCCATGACGTTCTTCTCGAGATCGGTGACTTCGTGGACGGTGCCGTCGGGACCCGTGACGGTTGCGGCAAGCAGCTCGACCGGATTCATCGCGGGGTTGAAATCGAACTGGACGTCGCCGGCGCGAATCTTGCCGGCGTAGGTGAGGACGCGCTTGCGGGTTCTCACCGTTTCCGACCACGCGCCCGGCGTTTCGCCCGGCTCGAGCGTCGTCTTCTCGGAGAGCACGAGGACGTCGCCCGGCTTCTCGGGTGTCAGGAAGTCGTCGGTCGCGCCGAGGCCGTCGGCGCGGGGGGCTTCGGCGAAAACCGGGACGGCGAGGCGGGCCGTCTCGATGCGCTGGAGGGCGCCGCGGAGTCCCTGGTACGCCGTCGGCGAATAGAGGCTCTTGAGCATGGCGAAGCGGGAGGAGGCGACGAGGGCGCCGTTGGTGAAGGCCATCCGCCGGGCGTAGGCCACGCCGTCCGCCTCGACGGCGGCGGCGGCGGGCGCGGCGAACGCGGCGGCAGGAAAGTCGGTGGCGATGTCGACGGACTCCTCCACCGCGCAGGGGATCTCGGTCTGGAGCGGGAACCGCCGCTCTTCGAGGCCCGTGAGTCCCACGGTGTAGTTCACGTAGCCGAACGTCTCGGCGAACTGCGGGAAGGCGGCGAAGGTGCCGGCCCGGCCGGCGGCCCAGGGCCTGTCCTGGACATAGGAGAACGCGAAAGAGAGCGGCGTGGCGGTGTCCTGGAGGTCCGCCGGGCGGATGTCGAGACTGGCCAGGCGCGCGCCGGGGACGCACGCCTGGAGCTTGCCCTCGATGAAGAGCCGCCGGTCGCGCGGACCCAGGCGGGCGAGGCCGCCGCGGTACATCGTGTCGTTGATGCCGGCGAGGCGGACGGTCGTCGTCGCGCGGAGGACGCCGTCGCGGAGCGCGCCGGCGGTCTCGATGCGGGCGAGATTCTCCTCGGCGGGAAGCGCGGGGGATTCGAGCAGCGCCTCGCCCTCGGGCGTCGCGACGAGGAAGCTCTTCTCGCAAAGGTACTCGGGGAGCAGGCGCGCGGAGTTCTCGTTCGTGGGGTCCATGAGGATGTAGCGATCGGCGCCGGTTGCGCCGGGCTTCTCGCTCGTCGCGGCGACAATGGCGTGGTTGAAGAAGATCTGGGGCACATCGGGGTCGCGGCGTTCGCCGACGTGGATGAGCACGGGGTACGCCTCGACGCCCGCCATGCGGAGCATGACGGCGAGCAGCGCGGCCTTGTCGCGGCAGACGCCGTACTTGTTCTGAAACGTCAGCTTGACGTCGT